>DASYYL010000015.1:0-8348 GCA_035933915.1 Verrucomicrobiia bacterium | reverse complement strand
ACACGGCAAAACTCATTGCATCCAATGGATTGGCATTAGCGTGGACGAAGCCCATCGGATGAAAGACAGCCGCAAGTCTTATATCAGCAATCGCTGGCCTCTCGTTGAACAAAATATCCTCCGCCGACAGTGCCTGGATTGGATGGCGGGCAAAGGTTATCCCAAACCCCCGCGTTCAGCCTGCGTGTTCTGCCCTTATCACCACGATAACGAATGGCGCCGGCTGAAAACTGAGGAGCCACGAGCGTTCGCGCAGGCGGTGGATTTTGAACGCCGGATTCATGCGGCGCTTGCCGTGGACGAAACCTGGCACGGAACAATTTACCTGCACAAATCCATGAAGCCTCTGGAGCAGGTGGATTTCCGGAGTGAGGAAGAAATGGGCCAAACGGATATGTTCGGCAATGAATGTGAAGGAATGTGCGGACTTTAAAACCCAAGGAGCACCAATGGAAAATGAAACGCAATAAACTGGAAGTCGTCAGAATTGAAAGCTTTGAACAACTAAAAACATTGTGCGATGAACCGCTGCTGTGCCGATTTGAATTGGACGGCAAGATCATCGAGCTGCCGGTCAGGCGATTGACGGCGGGAATTAAAGAGCAGGCCGCAGAGATTCTGCGCGCGCCCCAGCCGCCCTTCGACAAGGTTCGTGGCGATTATGATTATCTGAACCCCGCATTTCTCAAAGCACGGGACAAAGCTGAACGCGAAGCGCGTGCTGTCATCATCTATTACGGCTGCGAGGCTGTCTCCAAACAGAAGCCAGGCCTGCCGAACAAAACCGAAATTTACAATTTCGTCCAATCGCTCCTTCCCGAAATGGTTTTGGAATTGATTGCCCTCACCATCCAGAAAGGGGGCGTTGATTTGGCCGAGCGCGTAAATTTTACCTCCACCGCCGCCTCGGAAAGCTGAGGGGTTGGCGGCCTGACAAAGATCCGAACGAACCGGAACTTCCCGCCTTTGACCATGACTTCGAGCAGTTGCGTGTCGCCAAACGCTGGGGCTTGAACCCCCGGCAATGGCGGGAGCAATCGGTGGACGACCAGGCCTTGATGATGTCCTTCGAGATGTTTTGCGACACGCGCGACGCCTATCGCGACGATTGCCGCCGCAAAAACAAGGACAAATCCGATGGCGGTGAAAACGAATACGACAAGCTCAAACGGCTGATGAAAATTCGATGAAGTCTTACGTTGAGGAAATTGAGTTTCGGGCGACCGCGCCCCGGCGCGCATTGCCGGGGCTGGAATATGCCGAGCAAAAGTTGTTGGCCATATCGGCGGCGCTCAAGGCGGTTCAGGGCCAGTTGGCCGGAACGTCCACGCAGTCTATCTTCAGAAAATCGGCGGCACAATTTGAGCGCAACATCCGGGCCTTCACGACGCGGTTAGGGGAAACACCCTACAGTAAAGGGCCTGTCGCAGTCTCACGTGTTGCCCGGATGCTGGGCTTTCCCGATCTCAAGGACGTGCGCCGGATGGCTGAGGAATATGCACGTGACACAGAACGGGAAGTATCGAAATTACAGCGGCGCTTGGATAAAATGCCCGCTGCCAGCAATTCCTATCGTTCGACCCGCGCTCGCGTCAGCCTTCAAAATCAAATTCGAAAACTGCGCGAAGGTTCATTTTTCACCGATGCCACGGGCCGGACCTTCCAGAATCCAAAACGAGCTGGGGAATTCTTTGAAAGATATTCAGGCCCGGCATTGAAAAACATCCAGCGCGGCGAAGCGGCGCTCAATGCCCTGTTAGGCGGGGCAATGCCCGGTCCTGGAATGCCATTCGTCCCTGCCAGTCCGGCGCTTGCTCCCCGGTCGGGACCAATCCCTGCACCTGAAGGAAAAACCAGCAATCGGAAAAAGCGCAAAGGCGGTGGCGAAGGTGCAAGCGAAAGCGAGCGTTCTCCGGCCAAGGAATTTCAGGATGCGCTGGCAGCCGTCAAAAGGGAAATGGCCGAACAGATTGTGGGCGAGGCGAAAATGGCGGGCAAACCTGGCGCAATGGCGGGCACCGCCAACCTGTTCAAGCTGGCCAACATCAAGGAACGCGCCGCCGCCCAGATTAAGGCCCTGTCTGAGGGCGACATCGGTCGCGCCGTGGGGCCGGGCAAAATGGTGGACGCAGCGATGACCCATGCCGCCACGCTTTTGACCGACGCGGAAAACGACCGGCAGAAGGCAATGAAAGAGGAAGGCAAGTCTCTGGGTCGGACGCGCAAAGCCCTGGCTGATGCGCGGGCGCGCAGCGACAAGGAGGAAATCAAGCGGCTCGAAAGTGAGAAACGCGCCCATGAGAAACGGCTGAGGGAAATGAACCGTGTTTTCTATGGTCCCAAGGCGAAAGCAGACGCGGAACGGGAGAAACGCGAAAAGCGGGTGGCTGACTTTGAGCGTGAACAGGCCCAAGCCAAAGCGTTTCGCCGGGGTTCATACCTTGGCGCAAAACAGTTCATCCAGGATTTGATGCAGCGTGGTGCCACAATGGTGGGCGGTCGCGCCCCGGGTGGCCGCAAACCGCCGAATGTCGTCTATGAGCTCGCCGAGGGCGACAAGCTTCGGCGTTATACCGTTACCTGGGGAAAGAAGGGAGCGGACATTGAACATACCGTCAGGCCGGTAAAAAAGTTGAAGGAGCGGGCCGGCTGGCTGGGTTCAGATTTTCTGACCAACACCGCCAAGGTAACGAAGTGGGCGGCGAGCGTGACCCTGCTCTATAAATCGGTCGAACTTGCCCGCTACAGTTTCGAACAGTTCCTGGAAGTGGGCGGGCAGGTCGCCCGCCTCGACCAAATTTTCAACAAGGTCGGCGGTTCAACCCGTGCGTTAACTTCGGATGTATTGAACCTGGCAGCCGCGAACGGGCGCGATTCGCAGGAAGCAATGGAAAGCGCCATCTCATGGTCACGCTTAGGGCTGAATCGTCTGCAAGTCGCCCAGGCCGTGCGGCTGTCATTGATCGCGGCCAACGTCACCCAGCTTTCCGCAGCGGACACTACCGAACATCTCCAGGCCATCATGCAGAACTATGGCCTTACCGTGGGTGACCTATCGGCCAAGCTTGGCGAAATGGTCCGTATCAGCAACATCTACAATGTCACCAATGCCGATATGTTGCAGGGCGTTTCGCGCACAGCGGCGGTGGCGAAGCAAGCCGGAATGCCCTTTGAAGAATTGATTGGCTTGATCGGCGCCACGGTCGGCGCAACCAAACAGAGCGGCGCAAACATCGGCAATGCGATTAAGACTATCATTACCACGCTGGGCAATCCCGCCTTGCAGCAAAAGCTGAAACTGTTTTATGGCATCTCGTCGGAAGGCGCGGGCGGCCAAAAGAAAAATGTCAGCGACACACTCAATGAAATCTTTGTGCGCTACCAGCGGCTCGATGATTTGCAGAAACGCGCCATGCTTTTTTCCATTGGAGGCAAGTTCCAAAGCTCACGCCTCTCGGCCATGCTGGACAATTACGTCCGTGCCCAGGTGCTGGCGATTGACGCGCAGCTTCACTTGAACACGGCTGAGCAGGAGAATTTAAAAATCATCGGCAGTCTCAAGGCGCAGTTGCAGGGACTCACCACCGAGTGGGATCGGTTTGTGCAAATCCAGGGTGCCAATGGCCCGGCACAGGCGCTGTCGCAGATCGCCGAGGCTTTCCGCCATGTGTTGTCCCTGATGAACAGTCCCGGGGGAAAATGGCTGGTTACTGGAATGCTGGGACTGTCCGCTGCCGCAATGGCGAAAACGGCGCTCACCGGCCTGTCCATCGCCGGAACATCCGGTTCGCAAAGCTTTTGGTCCCGGACAAAGGCGACGGCAGCGACTGAAGCAGCGGCGTTAAACCGGGTGGCCACGACGGCCGTTACCCGTTACGCCAATGATCCCAAGCTCTTTCAGTCGTTGCCATTCATTGGGCAGACCGGGTTTGCCCAAAAATCGGCGCAACTATTCGGCAAGGGAGTTCTCTATACGGATCTATTTGGGCGTTCGCTGTTGAGTGTCGCCCGCAGCGCGGAAGTGAGCAGCCGGTCGGTTCGATTATTTTTCGTCACTGCCGGCGCTGGATTAAGGACATTGGCGCTGGCCGGTACATTGCTTGGTGAATTCCTGGTGCCGCTCGTGGTGGTGACTGGCGGTATTTGGGCGTTCAACAAGGCGATGGACGCGTTGGAGGGCAATACCGAGGAAGGCCAGAAAAAGCTCGCCGGATTTAATGAGGAAATGGAACGAGCCGCTGCGGCGGCCAATGCGATGGGGCAGGCCTCGAACTTGTTCAATACCGCCATCAAATCGTTTTCTCCGATGGCCGGTTACGGAATGATCTCCATTGACAATGCGCGGCGGATGCTCGACCAGTTGAGCACCGTCACTTTTCTGGACGAGCCGGATTTGTCAAAGCGTTCCAAGATGCAACAGCAATGGGCGCAACAAACGGCGGCGCTCTACCAGCAAGGCAACCAGATGGCTGTGCTCAATGCCCTCGAGCAACAACGCAACACCTTCATTCTTTGGCGCAAAAATGCATTGCAAGCGGAGTTCGAGGCCCAGCAAAAAAGCATTCAGGAATTAACGTCTGAAAAGGCGAGTCTCGAAGCGCAGCAAAAAGGAGTGCTTTCGCGATTCGGTTACCAGAGCCGTCAGGATCGGCTGGGTGAAATCGACCAGCAGTTGGCGCAGGCCCAGGGCCAGCTCGTGCAAAACGTTCAGGACCAGTTGAGCGAAACAGATGACTTGCTTAGCACCGACCAGCGTGTGGTCGCGGAAATGGAAAAGCAAAAGACCTTGGCCCAGACCATTGCCGACATCTTTGGCTCGATGCAAACCGCCAATCCAATGGAAAAATGGTATGCCGATGTTGCCTCCAAGTCCGCACAGGTGTTGGCCGACCAGAAACGGATGCAGGAATTGATGGCCCAATCCAAAATGTTGGATGCCAGTGACGCGCAGAAGGACGCGATCAATAAAAAATTGGATGACCAGATCGCCACTCTGCGCCAGAAAATAGCCGATGTCCATAAGCAGGCGGGGGACACCGCTATGGTTGGACCGGACGGCAAACCCTATCCCATAAATCTCGATGACGCGATTGACGATGAAATCAATCCGGTCTCCTTGTTTCAAACGCCACGCGCCAAGGTCGCCAAAGACCAAGCCGATAAACTTCAGTCCCAGATTGACTCTATCGAACAGCAGAAAAAAGATTTGAATGAACGCGGCGTCTATATCGACGAGGACGGCCATACCAATCTCATCCGCCGCGCGGTCATTCAAAAGCAGATGGCCGATGTCAACAAAGACCAGATAGAGCGGCAAAATGAATTGGATGCGCTGAAAGCCGCCCGTCAGTTGCGACAGGACCAGTTCGAAATGCAGATGGGCGAGGCGCGCGGCAAACGTGAAATCGCACCCTTCGACTTTGGCCGGGACAAGACCGATAAGATGTGGCGGCAATATCAGGCGTTGCAGGTGCAGATCAACAATCTGGGCGCTCCGCAGGGACTGGCTAAGCAGGTGGATTTGCAGGGCAAACTCAACCAGGATATTCAGCTTTCCCTGGACTTGCGCCAGCGTGCGGCGGAAATCGAGGCGGAAATTTCCCAGCATGTCATGGACCAGCAACGGGAATTTTCCAAGCCCGTCCTGGGCGCCGGCCCTGAGGAAATGCTCCGCAAGCTCTCGGCTTTCCGATTGGCGTTCGATGGGAGGGGAAATCTTCGCAACACGTCACAGGGCCAGTTCTTTTCCATGAGTTCAGGCATGCGCTCGGATTTTGGGATGCTTAATCCGCGTTTTGACCCTGAAATGATCGAGCTGAAAAACGAGCGCAAACGCGTCGCAGATATTATTTCAAAACTCGGCGGCGACAAAGGGATGGATGCCTCTATCAAAACTCTGACTGACAAATGGGGAGCCATTGCTGATTCGTTGGCTAAACGATTGTCCCAGGACACGCCCAGCTATAACGCCGCCGCCCAGGTCATGGACCGTTTTGATAATTCAGTTCAGCAGGCGGCCAATACATTTAAAAGTTTAGCGGACTATGTCGCCTCAAAAGTGAATCAACCGGGAGGCGGCGGTCACACACAAGGAGGGGCACCACAGGTAGTCCAGGGAGGCGGTCTGGGAGGCGGGGCGGGTTACCGATGATTTACAGTTACAATAATTTCAAGCTGTCGGATTTGGGTGACCTGATGGTGAGCCAGAGCCGTGAATATGATGGTGACGATGCGCCCCAGCGTTGCAAAGTCACCCACCATGTCACGATTGAATTGTTTGGGCGCAGTTATGACGACAACTACGCGCTTATCCAGCAGGCCAATGAAGCGTTGCGGACCCAGCAAGCCGTGCTGTTATGGCAGAACGAAACGAACAATGAAATTTATGTAAATCAGACGGCCACACTGGCTTCGCATGATTTGCCAGAGGAATGGGGCCAGTATCACCAGACGTTGCGCCTGTCCTTTTTCTATTATGAACAGGATTTCGTCACTCAAAATTTGGCGCTCACCTTTACTGCCGGTGGCGTGGATGGAAACCCCATCAATTTGCAAAACGTCACCAAATGGAGCGAGGGCGGCAGCACGGAGCGGTATTCGCCTTTGCATCCGCAGCGCAAATTGCAAACAGGAAAAGTCAGTGTCAGCGGATATATATTGGGTGATACAACCCTGCCGTTGGCCCAGCGGCGCACGGCCTTGATCTCACAGGAGCAGATTTTGAAGGCCCAGATGACCAGCGCCCAAGGGGCACTCATTTTCGGCCAAGCTCCGAACCTGGTTTTCAATCAGGCTGTCCGCATTGAGCAATGGGAATCGCAGGTTGACCAGGCGACGTGCTGTATCCGCTATTCATTCTCCGCCAGTTATATCCTGTTTCCCAGCGAAACGAATTATGCCCTGGTGGAATTTTCCGTCGCCGAGCGCAATCCGGAGACGGGCGAACTCTTTTTGACTGTCAACGGTAAAATCGTTTCCACGGACGAAGACACGGCAAGGACCGCCCTAAAGAATTTGGTGGCCGATGTCTTGAAACGTCATGGCTACGACACTACCGGCGAGGAGCTTTCGTTCCAAGTCACAGCCAATCGTGCCATTGCGGATACGGATGGGCCAGTTTTTCTGGAATTGAGCTTCAATGGCGAGTGGAAGAAATGGCGCAAAGACAACCAGCAAGCCAGCTTCCAACGGACTGGCGGTTCGCAGCCCATCGGCTTTGGGAATGTGAACCGTTGGAACATCCATTACAGCGCCAAGCGGTACAGCCAGCTTCACAGCCAGCGACAATATGGCGGCGCTACCATTGAAGGCAGCGGCACCTGGGCAGGTGATCCTACTCAGCCGTTGGAGACGCGCCGCGCTCAATTGCTTTCACAGCAACAGGCCATGCTGGCGGAAATCAACAATGCCCAGGGGGCATTGGTTTTTGGCGCGTGGAACACCGTCGTTCGCATCGAGGATTTTAAGGCGGACATCAACCAGGCCATCACCGGAATTGATTGGTCCTTCACGGCGGCGTTTACAATATTTCCCGACGAAACCAATTTTGCGTTGGTCGAATTCACGGCGGAACTGAATGACCCTAGTCCGAATGCCGGCGAGCAGTACCTGTCCCTGTCCGGCAAAATTACAGCCCAGACTGAGGCAGCGGCGCAAACCAAAATGGAGGCGGTCACGGCGACGGTGCTGGCGCAATACAAGTTCGGTACCGGCAGCCAAAAATTAGGTTTTCGTTTCAATGTCAGCAATGTCATCGCTGATGCGGACGGCCAAACCTTTTTGGAATTGAGCTTCAATGGCCAGTGGCGCAAGTGGTCGTCGAACAACCAGCGGGCGACTTTTCAGCAGTCCGGTAAAAACAGCGGCGCCGTGGACTTTGGGAATGTGACCAAGTGGAATCTGCGTTATGCCGCCCGTCGGTTCACGGACCTGCGTTCGCAGCGTGAGCGGGCCGGTGGAACCATCAAGGCTTCAGGGACCTGGGCTGGTGATGCGTCTTTGCCGCTGGCCAAGCGACGATCCCAACTGTTGCAGCAGCAGCAGAGCATGCTGGCGGAAATCAATAATGCCGATGGGACATTGAAATATGGCTCATGGTCGCAGATCGTTCGCGTGGAGGATTTCAAAGCGGACATTAACCAGGCCGTTACGGGAGTGGACTGGAATTTTACCGCTGTCTGGACATTGTTTCCTAATGAGCCGGGTTATGCCACCGCAGAATTCAGCACCGATTATCAAACAAATTGGGAAACCGGGGATGCCACCTTGACGTTGGAAGGACGGATCTTCGCCCCGGATGATGTGCTTGCCTCCGCTGAGTTAAATCGAATCCGTACTAACGTCCTGAA
>DASYYL010000177.1:0-7224 GCA_035933915.1 Verrucomicrobiia bacterium | reverse complement strand
TTGGCACACTCAGCCGAAAACCTCCATAGTTGGCTCCAAAAGTTGGGCGAACGTTATGGCGCTGGTACGGTCGCCGTGGCAATTGAGGCCAGCCGCGGCGCCGTCATCCACGCCCTGCTCGAATATCCGTGGCTGACGATCGCCGCGAAAGCTTCGACACGATCAAACCACTGACATTGGAAAGCATCGCGGAAATCGTCCAATTTAATCACTAGCTCATTCGATGTGGCGATGGGGGACAAAAAGGCATAGCCTTTGCCGTCATTAATCAATGTCACATGACTGGGATTATACTCGCCGACATTGATTCGTGAGATGGATGACGGCGTATCTCGCCGATCGAGAAAAAAACTCGTGAAAAACTGGCCATTCGCGTCCGCGCAATGGAGCAGAAATCTTCTGGCGGCCCGCGAGTACGAAAATTCAAGGAACCTGTTGGTTGTGCAGTCCCAAATTTTTGCCGGGGCATCGGAATTCTTGCCACAACTCCAAACGGCACTTCCTTGCGGCCAAACCACCGAATCGTCGTCAAACGCGACTAAATTTCGCATTGGTGCGTTTGGGAGAGTGTGAGATTTGTCGAGGAAATATCGGAAGGTTTTGGGTTCCAGCCATTTCCCTTGAGAATTTTCAATCGAGAAAATCACATTGTTCTGGTCGGCATACACGAAGGTATTCGGCGACAGCCAGGCACCCAAAACTGGCCGGGGAGCCATCAGAAAAACGGCCAATTCCTCTCCTGTATTTCCGTCGCAAATCACAATTTGCCACGAAGCGTCACGTCGCCGGCCATAAGCAAAAAAACGGTCGTCGGGAGACCAGCCCAGAAGATTTTCCGTCGGCCAGGTCGTTTGCTGATACGTTTCCTCGTCGAGAGGCTTTCTATGCGCGCCGCCGATTACCGAAAGGAAAACGCCATAACCATTTTCGTTGCTTTGGATAAACAGCAACCGGTCGCCGTTATTGTCTGGCAACGGATTATTATAGAAAGTATAGTTTGACGTTGAACCGAGAGCATCCACGATTTCGTTTAAATGGGCCGGTCTGCCGGCCAAGGCGACCAGATGCCAGGCAACAACCAGCAACGGCACAGCGATGGTCAGGACAATGCCGACGCGTTGGGAAGGCAGGCGTTCAAGAAAACCAAGTGTTTTCGTCCATAGCTTCCGTCTGGCCGGGGACAGCCCCTTCCATGCTTTTGCGCACCAGGCGTCAATCATGCTTCAATCTCCCGGATTGATGATCCAAATGTTGTGGCTTTTTCCGTCGCTGCCGTCTGTTTTTGAGCCGCTCAACAGTTCAACATGCCCATCGGCCATCAAATAATTGAATTTCCCAAAATGAAAATGTGAGGAATCGCCGTTGAAAGCCTCTTTTTGAGCCTGGACGTATCCCACCTGGGTGCATACGATGCGCCCCACCATGTTGGGTTGTTGAATCAATTCCGTAAACAACATCGTTTGGTCAGGGTCGGAAATAACGGACAGTTGAAGTCGGGGCAGTAATTCAGGATGTTTCGCGGCGCGTTGCGCTAGATCGCTGTCCAGGAACCGGGAAATGGTGGCTTTATTCCACGTTACCCCGACGCCGGCCTTATCCTCGGAAGCCGGCGGCCAGCCATATAGCCAGCGTCGCCAGGACATTGCGTAGCTGCGCGGATTTGGACGTTTAATGGGGTCGGAAGGACAGGCGAGATGATGCTGGCCAGCCGGCCAAACCAGACTCTTTTCATAAACGCTCTTTGCCTGAGCCAGGCGAGGTTCGAGGTAGGGAGCCAACTGTGTGTCCCAGCTTATGACGCCTCCACCGTTCATATAGGTTGTGTCAATGGTCGCCGCTGGAATGCCGTCGTTGTGATCATTGGCGAAGGATTGCGTAACTTCTCCCAATACTTTCAGGTTTGCAGTGCATCGGATGATGCGTCCGCGTTCGCCGGTATGCGCGAAAACGAACCAGACTCCCAAAAGGACGACGACGAAAAGGACGGCTATCAAATCCCACAAGGTGAACGAGCCGTGAATGGCTCTTCTCAGCAAAAAGTGTTGTTCCTTCGTTAATTTCATTACCCCTTTGTTTTAATTTGCTTGCGGAACCGTAGAGTGGGTGATTAGCCAGATAATATCGGCATCATTCATCACCGCGCCGCCCTGCCAGCGATGCAATTCAGCATGACCGTCAGCAAACGAAAAAGAACTCGCCCGATTGTGATAGATGGCTGGAAGGTCATAGGCATTGAGCAGACTTTCTGTGATTGAACCATCGCTGTTGTAGCCATCCATGCACATATAAAGCCAGCCATCGTTGATGGTTTCCGCCCGCTCATCCACGCAGACAAAAATTCCTGACGGCGATACGACGTGAAAGTCCGCCTCCTTGGTAAATTTCACAAATGGTTTGGTCCAATAAGCCGAGTCATTTCCGTTGACTTTACCGGGGTTGATCCAACTATTCATCGAAATGGAGCGGACGCGAAACTGATGGTTGCCAGGATCCGTGCTTAAATCTCCTGGACAATGATAAACATCTGGATTTTTGACATAACCGCCGATGGAGCCGAATGCCTGGTAAGCAAGACCAACGAGCAGGGCCTTGTTGGTGTTGTCGGGATACGCTGTTGTGCTCATAAGCCCCGCCACCCAGGAAGGGTTAATCGCATCCTCGCCCACGGCGAGGTGCGCGCTTCCGGTTGAAGAATTAGGCGGATAAAAGCCTTTGTTGTCATCCGTATAGATTTGCCAGCCCAGCATCAATTGCCGCATGTTGTTGACGCATTGGATGCCCTGGGCATGGATTTTGGCCTTGTTTAAAACCGGGAACAACATTGCCGCCAAAATAGCAATGACAGCAATGACCACCAGCAATTCAACCAGAGTAAACGCAGACGCGGCCTGAAACCTGGAACGTCGATATGAGGAATTCTTGAAATCTCCCCGGCTAGACGATCCTGTTGTTGTTCGTCGAGAAAACCTCTTTCTGCCGATATTTAATCCGGCATTCATGGGAATATTTCCAATAAAAAATTAGCATTTTTTATTAGTTCATTAACATGGACAAAATGGCAATTCTCATGGACAAAATGGTTTGTGACAACATCGTTCGCGTATCTCTAGTACCATTGAAAGCACAAGCACACGGAATGTCTATCCCCCAAAATAGGTAAAAAATTATCACCTGAACAGGTGGGGCTATTTCAATTGTTTGCGCAAACAGGATGAGCCAGCCATGTCCAAGACCTTGCCAGTGCCAGTGCCTCATCTCCCCTATTCATTCCAAACGCTTTAACGAGAGGGGGCACTCATATCCATTGCTGCCCAAGTCAACATCGGAAGCCTCTTTTTCTTCGAGATTAAATTCGGTAACGTTATATGGCAATGTTGTGGTCTGGTTGAAAGCCGAAGGAACAATTAAAACGATTGAATTGTGAAGCCTGCGGCCCTTAATTCTTCGATGATCCGTTTGCACCGTGTCGGATGCACGCAAACCTCAGTGTTCCCCTTTACGTCCCCGGTGGTTGAATGATAATGCTCGCGCATCCATTCGGAAACCGTCCGGTTCCTCATCTTAAACAAGGCTGTTTGCTCGGCGCGAGCGACGATCACGTCAGGATGCGTTTTGGCATCCCCTGCCCCTAATGAAGTTGTTTTAAGTTCTTTCATGCGTTCTGTATATGATGCCAACGTTTATCGCAAGCGTATCTTTTCTTTGATTTGTGGGAGGATGGGCGGCAGATCAGACTCGCGCTATAGCGCGGTTTCGCAGTCAGCGGCAGGGTTATGGGCCGAATTACCCAGGGCGGCGCTCGGTGGCAGCGCCACTTGCCAAGACTCGCTTGCCCTGGGCTCCAAATATGTCACGCCTTCGGCGTTTCGATAACCTCACGGCATTTCGAGGATGTAGAAGGTTTGGGATGCGTTAGCCGGGGCTGGAGTGGCGAAGTTGAAGTTGGCGCTGCTGTCAAAGGTGTTCGTGGTCAGCGGAATCCAGGTGGCCAGGGACGCGGCGAGATTCGTCGAGCTAAACAGGATGAAGTTGGCGTTGGGGATGCCGCCCGTGCCGGCAAAGGCGATGCTATTTCCGGAATTGGAAATGGAGGTGAAGACGGGGTTGGCTGTGGTGGCGACGGCGTTGTATGGCGTTACGCAAATGCCAACGGTGTTAGTCATGGCCGAGCCGTCGTTGGCGGTGACGACGAATTGGAAGCTGCCAAGTCCGGTGAAGCCCAGATTCGGCGTGAAGTCCACGATATGGCCGCCACTCACGGTGACGGTGCCGTTGCTGGGATTGCTGACAGTATAAACCGGGCTCCAATTGGTAAAGCCGCGGGTGTATTGAGATAAATCCACGGACACCGGCGAATTCGTCGTAGTGACGGCGTGGGGCAGGGCGAGCCAGTCTAGATAATTTTCCAGTTTGGTGTAGCCCCCGGCGCCAGGCGTGAGGCTGTTGGCCACGTTGGGATTTAAGCCGATGGCTTCTTTATAATAATCAGGGATGCCGTCGCCGGAGGTGTTTACCGGCGCCACACCGGGCGTGATGACGCCGTAGCCGTTGTTGCCCAGGCCGGTTTGGGTTTGGCTGGTCCACAACCCGCCGCCCATACCGGAAGTGCCGAGGGATGTGACGTCATTGAAAACGAGTTGGTCCACCTGGTCTGCCGGGAAGGCGCCGGCCATGGAAACATCATCGTGGTACGCATCCGCAGTCGGGAACGTGGGCGAACTTGTAGTAATGGATGACCAGGGAGAACTCAGGACAACGTCGCCACCGGGGGCGGTGCTGCTGCCGCCCAGAGTGCCATTTGCCGAGCTATCGAGGAGGTTGCCCGATGCATAGACGGACTGGTTGGAGTCAAATTGGAAAAAGTCATCACCGGGCGACGTCGTGGCCGGGCCGGTGATGAAGTAATTATTGACGATATCGTGCGAAAAATGGCCGCTGGTGTTAGCAGTGGTGTAACCGGCCTCGAAATTATAAATGACGTTGTTGATGAAGACGTTGTTGATTTTGGCGAGAGGGTTGCGGTCGTGCGCGCTGGCAAAAATGTTGTAGAACCATGAGAAGGTATTGTTGAGGGCTTCGGTGTGGGCGTTGAACTGCTGGCCAATCGGATCAGCCAGGATGCAATTCTGCATGGTAATTTTGTTTCCGCCGGTGTAGTTGCCGGTGGCGTCGATGGTGTCGTAGGGAGCGAACTCGAGAGAGTCGTGGTCGAAGATCATGTTGGTGGCGTCGCCCATGTTGATGGCGTCCTCGGTGGAGGCCGCGATGCTTCCGGGACGAATACGGAGGAAGCGGACGATGTCATTGGTCCGCACGCTGAAGGAAACCTCGTGGCCGATGATGGCGATGCCGCCGGGCGCGGTCTGGCCGGCGATATAAAGGTCGCTGGAGCAGGCCACAGCGCTTTGGAGAGTGATGGCGCCGCCTACGTCAAAGACGATGAAGCGGTTCGGCTGGCTGACAGCGTCGCGGAAGGAGCCTGCGCCGCTATCGTTGGTATTGGTGATGTGATAAACGGAGCCGCCGATGCGCGCGCCGAAGGCATATTCTCCAAAGCCAAGCGCGCCCGGGAAAGCGGGGATGCCTGTTTGCAACGTTTGCACGGCCAAATTGACCTGGCCGGGGGTGTTGGTGAGCAGGGTCGCGGTGGTGTTCGCCGGCAAATTCAGCGTGAGGTTGCCGAGCGTAAGCATGCCAGTATAAGTAAAGAGCGTATAGGTCGTGGTGGTGAAGCCCGCGCCACTGGTAATGTTCAATGTGCCGTTTAACGCAAGATTTCCGTTCACAACCGTCAGGTCGCTGGAGGCGCCGAGTGTAAAGTTGAGGACTGCGCCGCTATTGGCGGTGAAATTATTCCTGACTGTAAGCGTGCCGATAGGATTCCCGGGCGAGAACGTTCCGCCGCTGTTGATAACGACTGCTCCGCCGATTGCGCCGCTGCCGCCGAGGCGGCCGCCGCTGGATACCGTGACATTGCCCGAGCCAGTGCCGCTGCCGGACGTGTTGTTCACGAGCAGCGCGCCGTTGTTGATGGTTGTGCCGCCGTTGTAGGCGTTGGCCGCGGTGAGCGCAAAAGTCCCGCTGCCGGCGACCGTGAGCGAACCGGTTCCACTAATGGCGTCGTTCACTGTTAGATTTCCCGAACTGTTAAAGGCCAGCGTGCCGTTATCGGTAATGGCGCCGCTGCCGAACCATCCGCCGGTGGCTAGTTGCAGTGTGCCCCCGCTGATAAGCGTGCCGCCCGTGTAGAAGTTGCTCGCAGTGATGGTGAGGGTACCAGAGCCTTCTGTCGTGAAGCTGCCGGTACCGGTAACCGTATTGGCAAAGGTGTCATTTCCGGGCAAATCCAAAATGAGCAGGCCGTTGTCCTGGATGACGTTTGTGCCCGTGGAACCGGATGTATGGCCATTGCCCAATTGCAATGTGCCCTGGCCGATGGTGGTCGGACCGGAATATGTATTGGCAGTGAGGAGGGTGAGTGTGCCGGTGTTGGTCTTGACCAGCGCCGTTGCTCCGGCGATTTGTCCCACGCCGGCGAAGGTGTAATTTTGCGCGGCGTTTACCCACACTGATGCCGGTTGAAGTGCGGAAGTCAAATCGATGGCCGGGGTGCCGGAGCCGGAATCATCAAAGGTCACAAGGTCGCCGTTGCTATAAACCGAGAGAACGCCGCTGTTCAGCCAGTTGGTCGTGGTGTAATCCCAGGCGTTCAGTGTCCCATCGCCCACCCAGGCGCGCGCGATGCCGCCGATGGCGGTGACGGTGAGCGTGACGACGCCGTTGCTGGTGATAATCGCTGAGGACATGCCGGGCGCGACGCCCGCGCCGCTATAGACCGGAGTTGCGTTAAACGAGCCGGTGCTGCCTGCGGCGGTATAGTTCATCAGTGTATAGGTACCGGGTTGCAATGGAATGCCGCCGGGGACGTTTACAGTTACGGTGTTATTGTTGAGCGTCACCGGGCCCACGGTGAGCTGTGAGCCGATGGCGAGCGCCGCCACGGCGCCGGATTGCCAGATGACGTTTCCTGAAATGAAGCCATCGCCGCCGAGACTTGCGCCGGATTGCACTGTCACGGTATTCGTCCCGGTGGCCGAGCCGGAAGTGTTTAGCGCATTCAACGTCCCGCTGCTGACAATCGTGCCGCCGGTCCAGGTGTTGGCGCCTTTCAAATTGAGCACGCCGCCCGCGCTTGAACTCTCGACGGTCACCACGCCGGAGCCG
>DASYYL010000162.1:0-21888 GCA_035933915.1 Verrucomicrobiia bacterium | reverse complement strand
AATGGCTTTTGACCCAACCGGACATTATCATTTTAGACGAACCGACGCGCGGAATCGACATCGGCGCAAAGGCGGAAATCTATAAAATTATCGCGCAATTGGCCGAACAGGGCGCCACCGTCATTATGATTTCATCCGAGTTGGAGGAGATTTTGGGAATGTGTGACCGGGTCATCGTTTTATATCACGGGCGTACCACCGCAGAATTTGCGCGCGAGGCCTTTAACCAGGAAAACATCATCAAGGCCGCCATGGGAAATTGGAGCGCTAACTAGGAATCCATGCCGGCACAGACAATCAACTGGCGCAACACGGGCGCTTTCTTTTCCAAATACGGAATTTATTTTGCCTTCGTATTGCTGGCAGGAACGCTGGCCATTTGGGAGCCGCCCTTTCGGTCGCTAGGTAATCTTGAGAACATTCTCCAACAGATTTCCGTCAATGGAATCCTCGCGGTCGGCATGACCCTGGTCATTATTACCGCCGGCATAGACCTTTCCGTCGGCTCAGTCCTTGCGCTGGCAGCGGTTGTGGCGACGTCTTTCGCCAGGGCGAACGACCAGGGCCAGGCGTTTCACCCGCTGATTGTGCCTCTTGCGATGGGCGTGTTGACCGGCCTGGCTTGCGGAATCGTCAACGGCGTATTGATTGCAAAGAGACGTCTTGCGCCATTTATCGTCACGTTGGGCATGATGACGGTCGCGCGCGGCCTCGCGCTGGTCTATTCGCAGGGCAGGCCGGAAATCAACCTTAGCACCGCCTACGATGCGATTGGTGACGGCCTGGCTGGACCGGGTGGCATCGTCATGGCCGCAGTGCTGGCCGGTATTTTCATTTTGCACTTCACCCGCTTTGGCCGCTATGTTTACGCGGTCGGTGGCAACGAGCTGGCCGCAAAGGTTTCCGGGGTCAACACAGACCGGGTATTGATTGGCGTCTATGCCATTGCGGGCGTGTTGGCCGGCGTGGCCGGAATTGTCGAATCATCCCGTGTGATGTCCGGCGCGCCGTCCGCCGGCGAAGGATACGAACTAAACGCCATCGCCGCCGTGGTCATCGGAGGCAGTAGTTTGAGCGGCGGTATCGGCACCATGGCCGGCACGGTCGTCGGCGTATTAATCATTGGAGTCATGAACAACGGATTGGATTTGCTGGGCGTCTCGTCTTATTGGCAGCAGGTAGTCAAAGGCGCGATTATCGTCTGCGCCGTACTGTTGGATAGAAAATCCAGGAATTGATAAAATGCTCAAAGGTATTCCAAACATTTTACCGCCCGATCTCCTGAAAATCTTAATGGAGATGGGCCATGGCGATGAAATCGTCATCGCCGACGGCAATTTTCCGGCGGCCAGCCACGCACAGCGGCTTGTGCGCTGCGATGGCCAGGGCGGGTCGCAATTGCTCGACGCCATATTGCAGCTTTTTCCGCTCGATACGTTTGTAAAACATCCCGCCGCCCTGATGGCTGTTGTTCCGGGAGACAACTACACCCCGGACATCTGGCCGATTTACCGGAAAATTGCGCAAAAGCATGCGCCGGGCTTCTCCGATTTTGAAACCATGGAACGCCATGCCTTCTATGACCGTGCCAGAAAAGCCTACGCCATCGTTGCCAGCGGCGAAATGGCTCGCTATGCCAATATCATTTTAAAGAAAGGATTAGTGACATGAAAATAATGAAGTTATTCAAATCGGCAGTGTTGACGGCTCTTTGCGCGGTCGCAGTAATTGGCTGCAATAAAAAAGACGAAAACTCAACCGCTCCAACCGCCCCAACACCGAAACAGATAACCATCGGCATCAGCTATCAGAACCTGCAAAATGAGTTTATCATCAATATTCAGGACGCGGTCCGTGCCGAAGCGAAGAAGCTCAACGTGAACCTGATCGAGTCGGACGGCCAGGGCAACGCCGAAAACCAGATTTCGCAGGTACAGGATTTTATTACAAAAGATGTGGACGCCATCATTTTGAATCCTTACGACAAAGAAGGGTCGGCTCCCGCGGTGAACCTGGCCGTTCAGGCGCACAAGCCAATTGTGGTGGTCAACGCGATTGTGTCGAACCTGGACAAGGCCAACGCGTATGTTGGCTCCGAAGACGCTGAAGCCGGAAAAATTGAGGCGCAGCGGATCGTAGACGTCCTGCACGGCACAGGGAACGTCGTCATCATTCACGGGCCCAATGGGCATTCTGCCGAAGTGCAGCGGTCTGACGGCATCAAGGCAATCCTTGCAAAAAATCCCGGCATAAAAGTGGTCGCTGAGCAAACCGCAAATTGGGACCGCGCCCAGGCGCTTACCCTGATGCAGAATTGGCTCGCCTCTGGTCAAAAGATTGACGCCGTCATTGCGCAAAATGACGAAATGGCCCTGGGCGCGCTCAAGGCCGTCCAAGCGGCAGGCAAACAGGACCAAATCGCAGTCATCGGCATCGATGCGATTCCCGATGCGTTAAAAGCCGTGGCCGATGGAAAAATGGTGGGTACGGTGTTTCAGGATGCGAAAGGGCAAGGTACCATGGCTGTGGATCAGGCGGTGGCGCTCGTGCAGGGCAAACAGGTCGAACATGACACCTACATTCCCTTCCAGCTCGTAACGACAAACAACGTGGCGGAATTTGAGCAACCCAAATAGAATGAGATTCTCACTCAAATTCCTGATTCCGTTGCTCCTTTTGGCGGCGTTCGCCCCGCCGGCTATTTGCGCCGATGCTGGTCCTGGGCGATGGAGCCAGGAAAAAGCCAATAATTGGTGGAAGAAAACCGGCTGGCTGGTCGGCTGCAATTTCATTCCCAGCACGGCGGTCAACGAACTCGAAATGTGGCAGGCGGACACTTACGATCCAAAGACAATCGATCGCGAGTTGGGGCTGGCGCAGGGACTCGGATTCAATTGCGTGCGCGTTTTTCTTCACGACATACCCTGGCAGGAAGACCGCGCGGGCTATCTGAAACGAATTGATGGTTTTCTCAAGCTTGCGCACAAACATCACATCAAAGTCATGTTTGTGCTTTTTGACTCCTGCTGGAACCCCGATCCAAAACCCGGCAAGCAGCCCCCGCCCCGCCCCTTCGTCCACAACTCCGGCTGGGTCCAATGTCCGGGCGCTGATTACATGACGCACCCGGAGCGGCTCGATGAACTCAAGCCGTACGTTCAGGACATCGTGGGCCGATTTCATAGCGACAAACGAATCGCCTTTTGGGACGTCTATAACGAGCCGCGCAACATGAACGGCCATTCCTATGGCAGTGAAGAGCCCGCGGGCAAACGTGAATCAACCCTGCAGTTGCTTCAAAAGGTTTTCGTTTGGGCGCGGGAAATGAAGCCAAGCCAGCCGCTCAGTTCCGGTTTATGGGAAGGCGATTTTGACCCCGCCAAATTTACCGCATTCGACAAACTTCAAGTGAGCGACTCGGACATCATTACCTTCCATAGCTATGCCAGGCTGGAAACGGTGCAAAAGTGCGTGCAAAATCTCCAGCGCTATGGCCGACCCATCATCTGCACCGAATACATGGCGCGGCCCATGGGCAGTACGTTCAATCCTATCCTCGGCTGGTTCAAAGAGAATAACGTAGGCGCCTTTAACTGGGGCTTTGTGTCCGGTAAAACCCAAACCATTTATCCATGGGATTCGTGGGACAAAACCTATACGGCCGAACCGCCGCTTTGGTTTCACGATATCTTTCACACTGACGGCACGCCGTATATTCCGGCGGAAGTCCAATACATCCGCAGCGTTACCGGCGTCGCAAATAACAATCCCGCCCAATAAAGCATTACCGTTTACTGAGCTGAGTATTCACCGAATTATGAGAAATTCCGCCAAACGAATTGATGAAACATTTGATCAAGGTCAAGGTATTCTGAGGTTAATTCCCGTTTTTGTTCCGCGTCGGTTCAGCAAAGCCGGTCGCCGCCTCCGTCTCCATCCCGACGATTACTATGCCCTGGGAACCAAGCGCGGCTCGATCAAGGAACGCTGGTTTTCATCCGTAATTCCCGCGATGAATGGCGAACAGGCCCCGCCGGATGAAGGCATGAGCTACGTGCTGCCTTTCAGCAACAAATTGTCTGAAAAATTTTCGCTCAAAGACGCCGTGGACCAGTTGAAAGATAAAATTATCGGAAATGAACTGATGAAGAAATACGGCGGCTGGCCAATGTATTCAAAATTCTTCGACTATCTGGCGCCGCTGTTCCATCACTTGCACCTGAGCTTTGACGCCGCCGCCCGAGTCGGCCGTCTAGGCAAACCTGAGGCCTATTATTTCCCGCCTGAAATGAACAATTATCCTGGGGAATTTCCAGTCACTTACTTCGGCTTTGATCCGGACACCACCAAAGAAATGGTCCGGGAGCGGTTATTAATGTTTGAGAAGGGTGACAATCGCATCACCGAATTGTCACGGGCCTACCGCATCGAACTGGGCACTGGCTGGTACACTCCCCCGGGCGTCGTCCATGCGCCGGGCTCCGTTTTGACCTATGAACCGCAATGGAACAGCGATGTCAACTCGGTCTATGAAAACATCACGTCAAATGAAGTCTATCCGTACGATTTCCTGGTGGAAAACTGCCCGCCGGACAAAAAGCAGGACATCGATTACGTCATGCGCCTCATGGATTGGGAAAAGAACATCGACCCAAACTACAAGAAGCATTTCTTCCGTCCGCCAATGGTCTGTAAACATTCGGATGCGCAACACGCGGAAAAATGGGTCATTTATGCAAACGAATATGTTTCAGCGAAGGAGCTGACCATCCAGCCTGGCCAGACAGTCAAGATCAAGGACGGCGCGGCTTATGGCTGCATCATCCTCCAGGGCCACGGCAAATTTGGCGTGTATGACGCCGAGGCGTCTGTGATGCTGCGCTTTGGCCAGGCATCCAACGATGAATATTTCGTCAGCGAGGCCGCGGCAAAGGAAGGCGTCACAATCTCAAACCATAGCCAGTTCCAGCCAATGGTCATCTTAAAGCATTTTGGCCCAAACCATCCGGATATGCCGAAAAAGGTGACGGTATGACCACTCTCAAATTCCTTGCCAGCTCTTTCGCGACCATTGCACTGCTGATGGCCAACTACCCGTCACCGGCGCAAGCGGCAGAGTCCCTGAAGGCGGACAAATTCCAGTCCATCCCGCTGGCCCACATTGGCGGGAAATCGCACGGCAAAATTCTTATGCGCGCCGGAGTCCCATTCATCTCTGGTACCCTGCCCTTTTCGAATGGCTCAGCGCAAGTGGACATCGGAGGCACGGCCAAACGCATTTATCTTCTGGGTATGGCAGAAGACGCCAACATCAGTTGCTGGGCCGATCCTAACGATCATTCCGTCCGGTTTTTTGTCGGCGATAAATTGGGCCAAATCCGACTGAATTACGCCGACGGCTCGGAGGAAATATTCCCGTTGATTTTGGGTGAAAGCGTCTGGTTCGGCCGCCCCTTTTACCAATATCAGCAGCCCTTCCCGACTGACGCCGGGCTGCGAAACGCTTTTTCCAATTCTCTAAATCTTTATCCGCCTGCTCCAGTTGAAGATGGCAATTATGTCGCAGTCATCAACCCCAAACCGCTTCCAATCCAAAACGTCACGATTGAAAACTCCACGAACAAGCGGGGAAAGCTGATACTCAACGGATTGACCTTTGAAACTGCCAATGACCAGGACATCCCAAACGCCGCCGTTCTCCCACCCGCCGCATTCCCAAAAGACTTTGAACGGTTTATCGCGGCCAAGTCACTTCGCCCATTCAATACAACCGAAAGACACGCGGACGCCCGGCTGAAAGAGTTGTCTTTGGCGCTCTACAACAGCGACATAAACTTTTCTCACAGCCATGTGAATCCTGAAACGCCTCATGATTATTCCGGCCCAGAAGTTTCGTTCGCAGGAAGCATCTACGCAAAAGTTCTCGCAAATGCCTTTTCATTTAATGTGCAGGACATATCCCACAAAGTGGACGCTGACGGGATGTATCATACTTCCACGAAAGGGGCGGTCTCCTGGAATGGCACCGGGTTCGGAACCTACGAGACCAATGCGGGCATTTATTACGCCACTTCCTGGTGCCGCGACATGGGCAGGAGTCTCCAGGAATTAACGGAACTCGGCTATACGAATGACGCCTTGCGATGCGCTGATTTTTGCCTGCGAATGGCGAACCTATGGACAAATTCTGCCCTCGCCTATCGTGGCCATATTCTTCTTCCTCACTGGAGCCGTATCGCCAACCGTCCCCAAAACGCTCCACCCTTCGAGAACGACGGCCATGGCCTGGTTACGATGTTTCTCTATAAGCTTTGGCAACGGCTCCCCGACCGTGACGATTGGCTCCGCGACCGATGGCCCGACATTAAAAACGCCGGCGATTGGGTCGTCTGGCAGTTTGCCCACCCGGAAATATCGGGCGCCTCCAACGGCGTGCTTCATACGACCGGTGAATGTGCCCATGGAAACGGCTACTCCGTTTATGGCGATTACTCCTGCATGAATGCGCTCCGGGCGCTGGCGCGCATGGCCGACTCCATTGGCGAAACCAATTCGTCGGCACAATGGCACCAATGCGCCGATAAAATGCAGGGGGCTATGGCCGAGCAATACATCATTAACGACCCAAAATACGGCCTCGTCTGGACTTTAGATTACGCCGGCTGGCCAACTCACCCAACAGTTTTGGGCCCGTTGATTCTGACTGCCGATTATGACGGCTTCGCGCCGCACAACGACGCCACCAGCTGGCGTCCCGTTGATGAAGCGGCCCTGCGACGGCTCATTGACACGTACCGACCCTTTGGATTTTACGGCCAGGCGATGGGCTACGGCCAGGGTTTCGTGACCGAATCGGCCCTCCTCCTCGACCGCATGCGCGACTCAACGGCTATGCTCAACTGGATCGCTAAACAAATCTACAATCCCCGAATCGGCTGTTTCATCTCGCCTGAAGGCGTCCAAATAGACCCGACCGGCCACTATTGGTTTCCCGCGGGCGACCTTGGCAATGGCGTTCAGGAAGCGGAAATTATCAAAACCCTTCGCCTCGTCATCGGCGTGGACGACACCCGTCCGAATCGTTTGCAATTTTATCCGCGAATGCCGCTCAACTGGGACGAAATCGCCGTAAAGAAATACCCGGCCTTGTTCGAGGATTCAGGAAAAATGGAAAGCACGTTTCTGCATTACAGGCTCAAACGCTCCCGCAATGGAATGGACCTTGAAATTGGCGCGGAGAAACCACTCGGCCGCGTCGCCATGCGGCTGGGACCATTTGCAGAATCGCCCGACCTGGCGAAAATTCGTGTGAACGGGGAAATTCCCCATAACGAACTTGCCGAACGAAGCGGTGATTCGTGGTGGGTGAAATTTCCGTTGGAAGTTTCGAGCCATTGAAGCAACCTGGAGAAACATCCAAGTTCCAAGCATCAAGCTCCAGAGAAATTCCAAAGTCCAAATCCCAATCTTGGAGCTCGATGCTTGAATATTCTCTGGTGCTTGGTTGTTGGCGCTTGGAGTTTAAGCGCCTGAAACTTTTTCCCTTTTCCCTTTTCGTTTTTAATTGGTTATTCTGGAGTTTTGCTCAATGCCGAACCCGACGCCTGACCCTGAATTGCTTCGTTCGCTGGGAAAGCTAACGCGTGGCTTGTCTGCCCTCTTCTGGGGATTGCCCGCCGCGCTCATTGTTTGCGCAGAAACCGCGCGCCTGGCGTTCATCCAGCCGTTCGAAATCGTGCCGGCGCTGGCCACCAACACCCTCCTGCTCTATGCCCTGTGGCAAATGGGCAGCTTCCAAAAACAGGAACGACCCTGGCTCAATGCGCTCTATCACGCAAAGCTTTTTGGGCTCGTCAACCTGGGCCTCTGCCCATTTTTGTTTTGGTTTAACCGGATGCCCGGCCAGGATTATTTTCGTGCCGCGATTTTTTTTCTCGTGATTTCGGCAGTGTTATTTTTGTTCAGCCTCAATGCCGTCCTCAAACAGCTTGGGGCGATGCTTCCCGACGAAACATTGCGCCAGGACATCAACCTGTATACTGCCTTGAATCGCTGGATGCTTGTGTCCTGGCTGTTTTTGGTGGCCGTTGCCATCGTGAGTCCGAATCTTGTGCCGGTCGGGTTCGGCCTGGAAATGCAGATCAGCATTGAACGTGTCGAATTGGCCGCCCTCCTGTTCCTGGCGCTCGCCCCATTGTCCATCACCATGGCTCTCATCTGGAAGACCAAAGAAGTCATCTTCGACAGCGTTTTCGGCGCGCAGTGAGCCCGTAGCGGGAGGCGGCGCCTGGCCGCCGGTTTTTATGCCGTTACCTGTAACTGCAGTCCAATTCTTTCGCCCAAATACGGCACTGCCAAAGCGGGACAAACCCAAAGATTCCAAACGAGCAGTCTATCAACCGCCACCAAAACGGAATTCCGCGCACCATGCCAAAAATAAGCGCCCACGGAATGACCAATGCACAAGCAATGAGGCCAAAATCAAACAACCAGCGATTGCGAACCGGGTCCTTTAGCGCCCCAAAAACGCAATCCCTATCACAAAATGACCAAAAGCCAGCCAATCAGTGCCGTAGAATAGAAATGGATAATGCGCTTGCGTCTGGATCAACGCGTCATGGACACGCATCAACCATTCCGTATTTGTATATTGCGTCAGCCAGCTCGCCTCAGCTTGTAACGGAATCGCCGTTAGACCGCTCAAAACTAGCCCGAAGACGAAAATTCCAGTTAACCATCTGATGCGGTGGCGCAGCGCCATTTCACAGTCCATAAATCAGGTCTATCTCCCTGTTGAGACCGCCCACTTCGCCGGAACGCTCGAATAGCTTGTCGCCGTGCTTAAGGAACGGATGAACCAGAACAATTGCCTCGTTATTTCCAAATAAAATTCAAAACGCGTGCCCCCGTTAGCTTTTAAGCCTGGCGCATGGTTCACCCAAAGCATCGTTCCGGCGGCATAACCGCAAATCAGAAATTGCGCCCGCCACAACCAACCGCGCCAGCCCGGCCGCGGACAACCCGCATCGAGCAACCGGTCCCTTTGAAACGCCACATGGCCCGCTTCATCTCGCAATATCAGTTCGCACATCGCCGACAACGGGCCATCCGGCGAATATTTTTCCCAGCAGTTGCCGGCAAAGGCAGAAACCCGTGAAACTCCAATGCGACGTGATCACCCTGCCGTCGTACCGGCGGACGGCGCAGCCGAGTAATCGCGCGTGTTCCGCTTCCTCGGCAAACCATAAATCCACAATCTGTCGCATCTCGTCCGTGCGATTGCGAAAACTCTCGCGGTCAAAGGCAATCAACGACGCCGGCCCGCCACCGTCTCCCAGCCGAAACTGCTCAAGCGACCGCAACAGCGGCGCCAGCATGACGGGCGGTACATTTTGGGGCGCGGACCAATCCGGCTCCAGCCGGTTTTGTTTGTTGTGAGCAAAATAAGAAATCCATTTGGCGTAGTTCATATCTTCTCCTGTGGTTGAGGTTTAAGTTCATGCTACTCAATTAGACGGATTTGATTTGGAATTGCTCCATTTTCGGCGGCGCCAATAAATGTGCCGGACTGAAAATCCCAGTGGCAACCTCATCAAAAATTTCTCCGCAATCGTCCCAAAATTGTCGCGGCTTGATTCCAACGGCGCTCAGGACCGGCCAGTGGTCAAGCATGACCACCAGGCACGTTACCCGGAAGGCTATCCTCCAGATCACTAATGCCAGAATTCGCCGGGTAAATGACATTCTTTGAAACGCCCGCCTTAAGTAATCGGTGTGAAACGCCAGATGACCGTCCTCGTCTTGCGCGATTTGTAGAAATACCGCTTTCAAAACCACGTCCCCGGTTCCGTCATACAGCGCCCGAAAATAGCGCTTCGCAATCATTTCCGGCAATAGCAAAACCATGAGCTCCTGGTGCAAACCAAACAATCGCCGCATCGTCACAAAGCACAAGTCGCTCCAATGGCTCTTAAGCCTCGGCGCATTCAACTCATCCAGTATTATCCCCATCAGCCGCGAATGTTCCTGCTCTTCTTTAATAAAGAGATCAATCGCAGCCGAGTAAACCGCATCGCCCGTGTTCATCGCATGTCGCTTGAGCGTCCGCCCTTCGCCGCTTTCACCCAATTGAAATTTTTGCAGTGAGTGAATCAACGGCGCATTCAGGTGCAATTCAAGGCGAATGCCTTTTTCCCAGGGCACTTGAATCCGATTTGTCCTGTTCTGCTCAAAGTAATCCAGCCATTTTTGCATCATATCACACTCCTTTTATTTGCATTAATTGTGTTTCCACCTCCGAAATCACCTCATCCGGGGTCGAAGTTCCTGCCGTAATTCCCACCGTATCCGTCTCGCAGAACCATTCCTCCTGTAAATCTTTTGTCCCCTGTACATGGTGGACCCGCCCGCAAAAACGCGAGCACGTGGTAACGAGTTCCCGGGTATTGTTGCTGTGCGCCCCGCCGATCACTACGACGACGTCGCATTTCCTCACCAGTTCAATCGCAGCCTCCTGCCGCTGCTTTGTCGGTTGGCAGACCGTATCCACAAACCGCACTTCAGAATCGGGAAAGCGCTCGCGAATGAGCTGAACCAGGCTTCGGACTCGTTCAATGGGTTGCGTCGTTTGGGCAATCACCCCAAATCGTGGACGTGTCTGGAGATTGGCCACGTCTTGCTCAGAAAGCACCACGTCGAAATTGCTCAAATCTTCCGTCAACCCGAGAACCTCTACATGGCCGCGTTTGCCGATAACGATCGGATGAAAACCCTCACGAACTAATTTTGCCAGGCTCCGATGCGCTACCCTCACTAGTGGACAAGTCGCTTCCATAACGTTTAACCCGCGCTCACGCGTTTCGTTCATTCGGCGCTCCGAAGCCCCATGTGCCGTGACCATAACGGTTTGCGTTCCTATGGCCGCCACGCTTTGTTCAACGCGAATTCCCCGGGACCGCAACTCCGACAGGACCCTTTCGTTGTGGGCCAAATCACCTAAAATTGTCAGCGGCTTGCGCTGGGCGGTTTCCTGTGCCAGCGCGATGGCGTCTTTGACGCCAAAGCACATTCCCATATGTTCCGCACGAATGATTTTCATATTCAGGTTGCCAACATACTTTGTAGTACAAAGTTAAAGACTATGACTGTGTATTTTTGTTCAAAATTATTCGGATTTATTTTGGCGTACGATTTTCTCCAGCAGATTGATGTACTCGGCAAATGACTTGCGTCCCGAGGCCGTCAATGAGCAGGTCGTCAGCGGACGCCGGTTTTGATACGATTTCGCAACAGAAATATAGCCTTCCTGCTGCAAAGCCCGTATATGCGTCGTCAAATTGCCGTCCGTCATCCCCAGGGCGTCGCGCATTTCGGTAAACGACAATTCCGCGGAAGCGGCCAGCATGGACATAATCGCCAGCCGCCCTTTCTCGTGGATCACACGGTCCAGCTTTAAAAAAGGTTCCGCGTTCACGCCGCATTCTTCCCTTTCTCAGTAACATATAGGTAAGCGCCATAAACCAAATGAAGCACCCCAAAGAAAAAGCCCATCACCCAGTGCGGGTTAAAATAGTTTGGTTGATTCATCAGGAACGCGACAAGACTACAAGCTGCGAGTCCAATGTAAACCCAGCCAAACCATCGGACTCCACGGCGCATAAAAAAGCCCGCAGCATGCAGCGCGCAACCGTAGAAAAATGCCCAGATAAATGGCAGCAACATCCCAAAAATATCTAGCCTTAGAAATAGCAGGCCCAAAATCAGTCCAGCAGCCAGGGGCGGCGCTAGAGCCTGTGCAACCCGGCGCGTCGGCGGTGACCAAAAGGTCTCATGGTCTCTAAGCGCCTGCCTTCGCGCAATGAGCAAGGCCCCGATGACCACGACAACGGCGGTTCCCACCCACAGTCCACCAAATTTACACGCCGAATCCAAATGAAAGAATATCCCAGCCCCCGCCGCCAATATCCCCATAGTCCCGGCAAAAAGCATAATCGGCGCAAGCGCCCGCCGATACAGCGCAGACCGTTCCATTAAAGTTCGAATAGTCTGCAAATTTTCTTCCGCCCAATTTGGATTCATGAAAAGTACTTTGCATCACAAAGTCCATACGCGCAAGCGCAAAATCTCGCAATGTTTGGTTCCAGCCTTCAGGCTGCTCCGGCTTTGCACTTTTCTCTTTTTCTTTTTCCTTCCTTCGGCGTTGGGCGTTCGTTGTTCGGCGTTCAACGTTTGCTCCGCCCCCTTCCGATTTGCCACGCTCCCTTTTCCAATTTACAATCCGCTATCGATGCCAGCGCCAAAGAAATTTTTCGCACGCCGACAAGTCCTCGCCCAGTGGCGCGGCATTGACCTTGAGCCCCTCGAAAAGGCCAAAGCAGTTCGCGCGCGCGTTGCAGACCAGGTCGTCTCCCGGGTTCTGGGTGACCTGAAGATGGACTCGCGCCGCGCCGAAATCGAAATCGTCAAGGTCTGGAACTCATTGATAGATCCAAACATCACGGCCCACGCGCAACCCGCCAACCTGCGCAACGGAACCCTGTTCGTGCGAGTGGACAGCAGCGTCTGGCTTTCGGAGATTGTTCGCTACCGCCGAAAGGAAATCCTGGACCGTCTTCAACACAGCTTCGGAAGGACCTACATCCAAAAAATCTCCTACCGAATTGGCTAAACCCGGTAGGGCGTCTTTCCCGCGACGCCTCCGTTGGGAATTAGATGCGGCAGCGAATAACGAACTGGTCAGCTGCATCGCGCAAATCGTAAATCTCAAATCGTAAATTCTAGGCCATTTCATTCATCAACTTCGGTGTCAGCAGCCAGACCAGATGTCCCCTCATCCCGGCATCCAATTTCTCCATCTCCAACTTGCAGAGACCACCCTTTTTGAAATCCATGGCCAGGTCGCCATTGCCTGAAACCAACCGCGAGACCAACTGACTCAGGTAAGGCTCATGGCCCACTAGAAGCAAGTTTTTAGGCGCCGGCTTGAGTCGCCTAATTTCCGCGATCATTGATTCGGGGTCATTCTCGTACTTCAACGTATCCGTAAGTTTCAACCGCTTCTTCAGATTCAATTCTTCGGCCACGATATTGGCGGTCTTCCGTGCGCGCTCGTAAGGACTCGACAAAATCAGGTCAAACCGCAACTTCATCCGTTTCATCGCCCCGGCGGACTTTCGCAATTGGCGCCTTCCCTTGCCAGTCAGCGGACGCTCCGAATCATGTGTGAATCCCTCCGTCCCCCGGTCCACCGCTATCCCATGCCGCAAAATAAAGATGTTCATATGCAACCACCCTACTCTTCCCACGCTATTGGGGCAACGGGGAATCGTCCTCATCGGCGATATCCGGTGTTCGATGTTTCTGATTAATTTCCCTGTCCCGCTTATTTTTTCCTTTTTCCGTCCTCCTTTTCCCTTTTGAATTTCCCCATGTCGCGCGATTACGTTCTTCACGATTTTAAGACGGAGTTTCATCCGCAGATTGATTATCCGCGTGAACTTAATCCGCAACAGCTTGCAGCCGTGACCGCCCCGCCGGGCCCGGCCCTTGTCATTGCCGGGGCCGGCTCCGGAAAAACGCGAACATTGATCTACCGTGTGGCCTACCTGCTCGAACAGGGCATCCCGGCTGAACGTATATTGCTGCTCACCTTTACGAACAAGGCCGCCGGTGAAATGATGCGGCGCGTGGCGGATTTGCTCGGCACGCAATTGGTCTCGCTCTGGGGCGGAACGTTCCATTCCGTCGGCGCGCGGATTTTACGCGTCCATGCCGAAACGCTCGGCTATCGCCGCGATTTTACGATTCTCGACCGCGATGACGCCAGGGATTTGATCAAGGCCTGTGTCGCTGATGCGGGAATCGAAACCAAAGGCGCGCATTTTCCAAAGCCGGAAGTGCTCAATGAAATTTATTCTCTCGCGGTCAATACCCAAAAGGACCCCCGTGAAATCCTCGAACGACAATTTAGTTACTTTGCCGAGTTCGCCGGGAAAATCAGCGACGTTGGCCGGCGTTACGCGGAGCGCAAACGCGCGAGCAATGCCATGGATTTTGATGATTTGCTGGCGCTCTGGCTGAGGCTGCTGCGGGAAAACCGCGACGCCCTCGAGATGTATCAACGAAGGTTCCAATTCATTCTCGTGGACGAATATCAGGACACCAACAAGCTCCAGGGTGACCTCATTGACCTGCTGGCCGCGCGGCATCACAACGTGATGGCCGTCGGCGATGACGCGCAGAGCATCTATGCATGGCGCGGCGCAAATTTTTTAAATATTCTCGATTTCCCGAAGCGTTATCCGGACGCAAAAATGTTCAAAATCGAAACGAACTATCGCAGCACGCCGGAGATTTTGAATGTCGCGAACGCGGCGATAGCGGCAAATGCCCAACAATTCGCCAAAAACCTTGCGCCGTCGCGAAAATCGGGCATGAAGCCGGCCCTCGTTGCCTGCATGGATACTGCGCAACAATCGGCATTTATTGCGCAACGGATTATGGAGTTGCACGACGAAGGCGTGAGCCTTCCGGAGATTGCCGTGCTTTATCGCTCACATTTTCACGCGCTCGAATTGCAGCTTGAACTGACCCGCCGGCAAATTCCGTTCTCGATCACCAGCGGCATTCGCTTCTTCGAACAGGCGCACGTCAAGGACGCCGCCGCCTTTCTAAAACTGGTCACGAATCCGCGCGATGAAATCACGTTTAAACGGGTGGCCCAATTAGAGCCGGGCATTGGACCAAAAGGCGCCGACAAATTATGGAAGATTTTTTCGGCGGAATTAGAACACTTTCAGGGAACAGCAACGAAGCTTTCGAATGAGCCTGCGGGAAAGCAGAAATCGCCAGCAAGGGGACCCGGCAAAAATCCGGTCGCAACCGCCCTGGAAACCTGCGCGCCGCACGTGGGAAAAAAGGCCTCAGTCGCCTGGGCCCAATTAGTCGCCACTGTCGCCCAATTAGAGGAAGAGCCATCGCCTTCCAAAATGCTCCGGATCGTAATCGACGCTGGATATGACGACTATTTGAAGGAGAATTTTGCGAACTATCAGGTCCGTCTCGAAGATTTGGAACAACTGGCCGTCTTCGCCCATTCGTTTCAATCAACCGGGGAATTCCTGACCCAGCTTGCGCTCCTGACAAACGTCGAGGCCGAAGACAACGACACAAAAGGCGCCGACGAACGGATCCGGTTGTCCACCATCCATCAGGCTAAAGGTTTGGAATTTGAAGCAGTCTTTGTAATCATGCTTTGTGACGGATTGTTCCCGTCCGCGCGGTCCATCGAGAGCGACGATGGAACCGAAGAGGAACGGCGCCTTTTTTACGTAGCCATTACACGCGCCAAGAACGAATTGTATCTGACCTATCCAATCATTCGCGCCGGATTCGGAAACACCCCGACGGATTACATGCAAGAGCCCTCTCGCTTCCTCGGTGAAATTTCCGGTGATTTATTGAACAAATGGAATCTAAAGCCGGCCTACTAGCGACGAGCTCACTTCCCAATCCCCCGCTCGCTGGCCCGTATGAACTGCGCCAGATGACGAATCTCTGGCAGTTGCGGCAGTTCTTTCTTAATTTTTGCCAACGCGTTCGAAACGGTCAGGCCTTCCCTAAATAGAATTTTATACGCTGACCGCAACGCCTTTTGCGATTCGTCGGACATGCCGCTCCGCTCCATGGCCACTTTATTGATCGTCCGGGTCTCGGCAGGATTCCCGTCGGCGAGCATGTACGGAGGAACATCCTGGACGACCTTTGAGCAGCCGCCAATCATCGACATTTTGCCAATCCGGCAAAACTGATGGATGGCGCAGGTGCTGATTCTGGCGTAATCCTCAACCGTTACATGGCCGGCCAATATAGCCCCGCCCATGATGACGTGATTTCCAATAATGCAATTGTGCCCGATATGGCAGTTGCAAAGAATATGGTTGTTGGATCCAAGCTGCGTCACCTCTCCGTCGCCGGTCGCGCTGTTGATACCCACGTATTCGCGGATCGTGTTATTGTCTCCGAGGATGGTCCAGGTGGTGCCGCCCTTCCATTTCAAGTCCTGTGTTTTGAGACCGATGCTGACGTATGAAAAAAACTCGTTTTCTTCCCCAATTTTCGTATGGCCCTCAATGACAACGTGCGAATGAAGTTTGCACTTTTTTCCGAGGGCGACATGTTCGCCGACGATGCAAAAAGGGCCGATTTCGCAGCCCGCGCCAATTTTCGCCTTTGGATGAACAATCGCAGACCGATGAATCATAATTATTCGTCTCTCAGCATAAACGTCACTTCGGCTTCACTAACAACCTCGCCGGCGACCTTGCAGATACCTTTGGCCTTGCAGATTTTTCCGCGCGTTTTCATCAATTCCACTTCGATGCACAACACGTCTCCCGGCCGAACGGGCTTGCGCCATTTGACGCTGTCGGCAGCCATAAAATAGGCCAGTTGCCCGGCTGTTCCGCCCAATTTCATCATTAACAACCCGCCAGTCTGCGCGATGGCTTCCAATTGCAGCACGCCGGGCATGATGGGATGGCCCGGAAAGTGACCTTGAAAATAAGGCTCGTTGACGGTCACATTCTTGATTGCTTCGATCCGGTTTTCTTCAATTTTGGTAATGCAATCCAGCATGAGCATCGGATAACGATGCGGCAGCAATCGCTGGATCTCGTCGATATTAAGCGCGACGCTGGCCCGGGCCGCGGTCGATGCATCTTTCCTTTCGGCCCCATTGCCCGCCGCAGGCGGCGGACCGAAAGCGCGCGCCGCCCGAAGCGGTTTGTTCATGTGCGCGACAATCAATCTGGCAAACTCGCAATTCGTCGCGTGACCGGGCTTAATAGCGATCAAATGACCGCGAATGGGTTTGCCGACGAGAGACAGGTCGCCAACGATATCGAGCATTTTGTGCCGGACGAATTCTTCTGGATACCGCAACGGTTCGGTCGTCAGCACGGCGTCTTCGCGAATTACAATCGCGTTTTCGAGACAGCCGCCCTTAATCAAATTGTTCTTAATGAGCTGCTCAATCTCCTCGAAAAAGCAAAACGTCCGCGCATGCGACAATTCTTTCTCCCACGTTTTTGGAGTCAATTCTACACTGTAAAACTGGGTAAACCGGCCGTTCCTGTCAGCGCTCGTGCAGCTAATCTTGAAACCGTCATCGGGCATTAGCGTCATGACCGTCTCGCCCGATTCCAATTCGATAGGCTCGGACGGCGCAAATAACTCGCGCTTTTCAGCCTGCGGCACGATACCGGCAACCTGGATCGATTTCGAAAACTCGCGTGAACTTCCGTCAGCGATCGGAGGCTCGTTCGAGTCCAGTTCAATGATTGCGTTATCAATCCCAAAACCCGCCAGGGCCGCCAGAATGTGTTCAACCGTGTGAACTTTAACGTTGCCCTTGGCCAAAGTCGTCGAACGATTCGTTTCCGCCACGTTCTCGACCCGCGCTTCAATTTCCGGCCGTCCTTCCAGGTCAACGCGCCGAAAACGCACGCCGGTGTTGGCCGGCGCCGGCAAAATCGACATATTCACGCGATTTCCGCTGTGCAGTCCTATGCCGGAAAACTCCGCCGGACGATTCAAGGTTTGTTGATTGAGCACCGACAGATTAAACATAAGACCCGTTTCATTTGCAAGAAAGGATGTGTAGCAGCGGACGTGCATCCGCTCTGACTGATTCGCGAATCGCCTGTCCTCCAACCAGGTCCGGCCAACCTGTCAAATGGTCGGTCAATTCTCTCTTTATTCCGCGTTCCGCGTTCCGCAATCGTCTAAACCGATATTTGCCAATTTCCGCCAGCCTGCTAAAGTTGTTCTATGCCAAAGAACAGCGGAACTACAGGCGTGGTGAGACCGATTAACAGACTGGCGGCTCACGGGTTGCGCGACAAACAAAACGAGCGGGACTTTCGCAAACTGCGCATTGATAAAGTCGGCGTGCGCGGATTGCGTTTCCCAATCCAGGTCCGGGACAAGGCCAGAGCGTTTCAAAATACGATGGCCACCCTTGGGATGTTCGTGGACTTGCCCCACGAGTTCAAGGGCACCCACATGAGCCGCTTTATCGAGGTCCTCAACGCCCATGGCAGCAGCATCCACGTCGAAAACATCAACGACATCCTCCGCGCGATGCAAAAGAAATTGAATGCCGCCACCGCGCACCTGGAAATCGAATTCCCCTATTTCATGTCCAAGAAATCGCCCGTCTCTCGCCAGGAAAGCCTGATGGATTACTTCGCGCGCTTTGACGCGACGGCCAGGAACGGCGAGATTGATTTTATCCTGACGGTGAAGGCAAATGTGACCACCCTTTGCCCTTGCTCCAAGGCCATTGCCAAATACGGCGCGCACAATCAGCGTGGCGAAGTCACGGTACAAATCCGCTCGCGCGAGATTGTTTGGATTGAGGATTTGATCGAAGTCATTGAAACCTCATCCAGTTCGGAACTCTACGCGCTGCTCAAACGGCAGGACGAAAAGGCCGTCACCGAGCGCGCGTACGAAAATCCGGTGTTTGTCGAGGACATGGTCCGAAATGTCGCGGTCAAACTGAACGCCGATTCGCGGGTGACCTGGTACAAGGTCGAAGCCGAAAACTTCGAGAGCATCCATAACCACAATGCCTACGCCTGTATCGAGAAGGGCTGAAGACACCCTTGCGTAGCAGCGGACATGAGTCCGCTCTGACATATTTGCGATTAAAACGAGCAGCCGTGTTCGCCGTCCAGCATCTCCAACAGCCATAGGGATCAAAGACCGTTTCAACGCTTCAATGCTTCAACCCTTCAACGCATCCAGCAATCCGCCTTTACGCTTCGGCCTTTGGCTGCTACATTGTTCCTGTCATGTCAACTCAAGCGCCTCAAGCGCCGCCAGGGCCAAAAAAGATCAACCTCCGCCGTCCGGACATATTGGAGGCCGTTCAGGCGCAGGTGCTCTCGCACTACCGCAGTGAACTTGTTGAGCGCATTCGCGCCAACGGTGGTGTGATATCCTCCGGCGATTTGACGGTCAAACTGGCCAAAGAATTCGGGTTCTGCTATGGCGTTGAGCGGGCCATTGACCTGGCCTACGCCGCGCGAAAATATTTTCCCCCGCCCAAACCCATCTATCTCCTGGGCGAAATCATTCATAATCCGGAAGTCAACGACCAGATCCGGAACATGGGCATCCAGATCATTTCACCCAAGCCGACAAACACGGAACTCGAAAAACTCCGGGCGGATGACGTCGTCATTATTCCGGCGTTTGGCACGGAAGTCGGCACCCGGAAAAAGCTGGAAGCCAAAGGCTGCAACCTGGTCGACACGACTTGCGGCGACGTGATGAGCGTCTGGAAACGCGTCCGCCAATATTCGCAGGAAAGCGTTACCAGCATTATTCACGGCAAAGCCAAGCACGAAGAAACCAAGGCCACGACTTCCCAGGCCCGCGCCTACGGCAGCGGCCATTATCTGGTCGTGTACAATCTTGCCGATGCCGATTACGTCTGTGATTACATTCTAAACGGCGGTGACAAAGCGGTATTTCTCGAAAAATTCAAAGGCGCCTTTTCTGATGGCTTCGATCCCGACCAGCACCTGCGCGCCATTGGAGTTGCCAATCAAACTACGATGTTGCGCGGTGAAACCGAGGAAGTGCAACGGCGCTTCAAAGCCACTATGATTAAGAAATACGGCGAAGCTGAAATTGACCAGCATTTCCGGTTCTTCGATACGATTTGTGGCGCCACACAGGACAGGCAGGACGCTCTGGAAAAGCTTTTGCAGGAACCGATGAACCTGCTCATCGTCGTGGGCGGCTACAACTCCTCCAACACATCGCACCTGGCGGAGATGGGCGAGGCGAAATTGCCAACGTATTTCATCAAGAATGCGGCCAAAATGGAATCAGGCAGCCTGATCCGTCACTATGACCAGCACATTCGTTCGGAAGTCGAAACTCGCGACTGGCTGCCGCCCGGCAAAATCACCGTCGGCGTGACCGCGGGCGCAAGCTGCCCAAACAACCTGATCGAAGAAACCATCCGCCGCCTCTTCGCCCTCCGTGGAATCTCCGTGCAGGAACTCCTGGCCAACTGATTATTTTCGTCCCCGTCCTCGTCGTCGCCACGCTCATTTGCGCGTAGCGCCGCGCTTGCCGCGGCGTAGCCCTGGCGAAGCCTGGTGAGCGCGCTCTAATTCATTCCCGCCTTGACCGTCCGACCTCCTTGGTCGTTCAACCCCCCAAACCGTCGGCGACTATTCCCCCTCTCCCAGCGGGCGAGAGCCGGCCTGTCCGCCGTAGCTCCTCAACCACAGCGTGTGATGCATTGCGCCAAAGAACCAGTATTTCCTGGCGGTTCCTTCGTGGCTGTAGCGAAGGCGAAGGAGGGAGAGTCTTTCGCACGACAATGATCTACCGATTCATCGCGAGGGCGATCCTTTGACCAATTCCCATCCGTCCCATCCGTCCCCTGCCGGCAAATTCTCCTTTTTTCTTTTTTTTGGTGGCCGTCCGCAAGGACTTCCTTTTTAATTCCCCTATGCCTCGAACCCGAGAGGACCTCGAACAAATCGAACGCCAAATTCTCGCTCCCTATGCCCAAATGAGCGCCGAATCGCGCGGACGCAAATTCGAAGAAACCCCTCCCATTTGGCGGACTCAGTATCAGCGTGACCGTGACCGCGTCATCCATTCGCGGGCCTTTCGACGCCTCGAATACAAGACCCAGGTCTTTCTCAACGGCAGCGGCGACCATCTTCGGACCCGCCTGACCCACACGATTGAAGTCGCCGCAATTGCGCGCAACATCGCCAGCGCGCTGAAATTGAATTCAGACCTCGCCGAAACCATCGCGCTCGCGCACGACCTGGGCCACTCGCCGTTCGGCCACAAGGGTGAAACCGTTCTGGCGCAACTGATGAAGGGCAACGGCGGCTTCGAGCATAACCAGCAGAGCCTGCGCGTCGTGGAATTGCTTGAGCAAAAATATCCCGATTTTCCCGGCCTCAACCTCACCTGGGAAGTCCGCGAAGGCCTGGCAAAGCACTACACATCCTACGACCACCCCGATAAACACACCGGCTTCGAGGCAAAGAACTCATCCCTCGAAGCGCAGATTGCGAATCTCGCCGATGAAATTACGTATTACAGCCATGACCTGGATGACGGCCTGGATTCCGGATTGCTCTTGGAAACTAAATTGATCAAAAGCGTCCGTGTATTCGCCGAGGCCGCGCGGCTCGTGAAAAAGGAGCACGGAACTTTACCCGATGAATGCCGCCGCTATTTTATCATCCGCACAATCATCGATCTGCAGATTCGCGACGTCGTCGAAACCAGCGAAGCGCTCATCGTGGCCGCCAATCTGAACTCCGCCGATGATGTCCGGCGTTTTCCCAAGCCCCTGATTCAACACAGCCCCAGCCGCCGCGACTTAAACCTGGAATTGCGGGATTATCTTTATGATAACCTGTATTTTAACCCGGTTGTTCACGAACCCAACATGCGCGCCGTAAAAATGCTCGAGCAACTGTTTCATTATTTCCTGAAACATTCCGCGGAAATCGGCGAAGGCGCCCAAAAACGCGTCAAGAAGAGCGGCCTGCCCCGTGCCGTGTGCGACTACATCGCCGGCATGACCGACCGCTATGTCATGCTGGAGTACGAGAGGATATTCGGCGAACCCCAGCGATCCCCAAATCGTGCGCCCAACTGATAAATTAAGAATCTGATCTGCGGCCAGGCCCGTTGCACATTTTTTGTGTATAGGGATGGAAACGGGAAACGAAGCCGAATTTGGAGGCAAAAGTGGGTTTTATTGGGGAATTGAACGGTTTTGCCATTTCTGACAGGAAATGAAAGTCTTTTGGTCGAATAGAGCAGAGGCGCGGT
>DASYYL010000037.1:0-23136 GCA_035933915.1 Verrucomicrobiia bacterium | reverse complement strand
GAAACAATCGATGATCCATCCAAATGCCTGCGGAATAAACATCCGACCCGCTTCGGGGAACATGCTCTGGTAAAGGTCCTGAACTTCACTGGCCACAGCCAACGGGTCGTGAGTCAATAAAGTCTGATTCACGCGGCTAATATACGACGATTCATTCGCGGAACAAGCGTGCATTTTTCTCGTTTCCGTTGCATGCTTTAAAGACAGAACGATGAATGAGATTGGAAAAGTTCTGGTTATCGCCGGCCTGCTAATGGTCGCCGCCGGGGCCATTTTATGGTCGGGCTTTGGCCGGGGCTGGCTGGGCCGTTTGCCCGGAGACATCCAGTATTCCAAAGGCAATGCGTATTTTTATTTTCCAATCGTCACGTGCCTGCTTCTGAGCGTGGCGTTGAGCCTGATAATGTGGTTGCTTAGGAAATAGACCCAATTCGACATTGACAATGACAACGGGTTAGTGTATTGAATTTAGCGTTCGCGATTCATCCTTGCCGAATAACTTCTGACGGTTTTTCTACAATAACCATCGCCACGGCAGGGGTGTTCCATCTCCAGGAACTGTATTGGAGCTGGGGTGCGCGTCCGCGAAAAAATCATGCGCCTGGCCAAATTGATATTCGGAATTTTGCTGATCACGGGAATGATTCTGGCCTCTCCTGTTGCCCTGCGCGCGGACTATACTGCGACGATCAATCCTAACTCGCGGCTAGTGAAGGACTTCCATGGTTGGGGCACTTCGCTTTGCTGGTGGGCCAATGTCGTTGGAAACTACCCTAATCGGACAAACTACATGGATCTGGCTTTCAACACGCTGAAGTTGAATATCGTCCGTTACAATATCGGTGGCGGACAAAATCCCACAATAAATTACCCCAGCCAGGGTTCGCACGAAGATGCAGGGATTTGAACCAACCAACGGAGTCTGGAACTGGAACGCGGACGCGAACCAGCGATGGGTGTTGCAGCAAGCCGAAGCGCGCGGTGCAAATCTTGTGGACGCCTTCGCCAATTCGCCGCCCTGGTGTATGTGCGTGAACAGCAACGTAGACGGCGCAAATCCCCCTACCAACAATCTACAAGTGGACTGTGAAACCAATTTCGCCCTCTACCTGACCACTGTTGTCAGCAATCTGACGATACTGGACCGAGACCATTTCAATTATTTGACTCCCATGAACGAGCCGAACGGCTCCAATTGGAATTATACGAACGAATCCCAGGAAAGCTGTGACATGAGTCCCGCTTAACAAGCGACAGTAGTTGGGGACGTATATAACTCACTCCAGACAATCGCACCATCCGTGCATATTGATGCCGCCGAGGACGTTGATCCGTATCAAACTTATAATGATCTCATCAATTACTCCTTCGCTCTCGGGGATGTCTCATTGATATCCACACATACCTATGGTTTTACCGGTGCATCGAGCTTGAAGAGCGAGGCCAGTTCGCAAAAAAAGACACTCTGGGTGACCGAAGATGGCGATGGCGATGGCTCCGGCATGACGATGGCGCGATACATTTACAACGACATTGCAGTTATGGGAGCCATGGCATTTGTTTATTGGCAGGTTGTGGACAGCGCTGGCGGGTGGGGCTTTCTCTTAAATTCGCTTTTGGCTACAAACAGTTCCGGCTACACGCCAAATTACACCATCAACGAAAAGTTTTACGTCATGGGCCAGTTCAGCGAGTTCATCCGACCCGGTTGCAATATTGTTTCAGCGAATGACACGAATACGCTGGCCGCCTGGAATCCCACAAATTCTACTCTCGTATTGGTTACAGTCAATAACACCGGCAGCAGTTTCGACGTGACGTATAATTTAAACGATTTTCCGTCTGAGCCATGGCAGGTTTCTGTGACGCTAACGGCTTCTGGAAAGAATATGGCCACGTTGCCGTCGCCTTTGGTGGTATCCGGACAATTCACCGAGGCCATTCCGGTCGGTTCTGTCACGACCTTCGTCCTCACGACCAATGTAACTGCGCCACAAATTGTCAGCCAATCGCCCTCATCGGTTACCAATCTGACGTTGTTTACTGGTGAGAATCCGACTTTCTCGGTCTCGGCCCAGGGCAGCGTTCCACTCTATTATCAATGATCGAGTAACGGCGTCGCGATTGCCGGCGCCACCAGCGCGGCTTACATGTCCTCGAATATTCCGTTGGGCGGACCGGTCTCGTATCAATGCGTTGTAAGCAATTTCGTCGGTCTGGCCACGAACACATGGTGGCTGACAGTGGTTCCGGCGCCGGTAACGTCGTATCCGCATACGGCGCTGGCTCTCAATCCAATCGGCTTTTGGCCGATGAATGAAGCCGAACAAGGCGGCGGCGACGATGGTGTCGCGGCCGTAGATTATGTGGGCGGCAACAACGGCATTTATACCAACGTGTTGCTGGGGCAGATGAGTTACGATGCGCTGACAGATCCATCGGCCAGTTCGGCGCTTTTTGGCAATGTGGCCGCGGCCAATAGTTGTGCCTTTGGTATTTTGGGGCCCGACTTTTCGCTGCCGAACGGTTCGAACGCGGAGTTTAGCGTTTCTGCCTGGGTGAATTCGACCGGCAACAATGGCCTGAATACGCCTACAATTGCCGCCAAGGGTTATTATTATCAAGAAGAGTACGCGCTCGATGCGGGTACGGGCGATTGCTATCGGTTTACGGTTCGAAACGCTGCGGGCGCTGCCTATAACGCCAGCTCGGCGCTATCGCTGACCAACAGCGGCCAATGGTATCATCTGGCAGGCGTGTGCAACGAAGCAATTGGCGTGGTCCAGCTTTATACGAACGGCACGTTGGTCTCCAGCGTGGCCATACCGACAGCCAGCGGCATCACCAATTCTTCTGAGACGCCCATGACATTTGGTTCCAGGTCGAGCACGCCTTCCGCCGGATTCAACCAGCAATTTCCTGGTTATATCGCCAATGTGACGATTTTCAACTACGCCTTGAACTCGAGCCAGGTCCGAACGCTTTATCAGGCGGGCATTTCGCTGCTGCCCTCCGGGCTGACCTTCACGAACCTGAGCAACTATGCGACGAGACTAACATGGAACTACGGTATCTTGCAAATGGCCACAAATATTGCCGTACCATTCAGCGACGTTACGAACGCCGGTCCGTCCTACCTGATGCCGTTCACGGAACCATAACAGTTCTTTCGTATCCGCGAGAAGTGAGAAGCCTTGCAGTGGTTTTTCCAGTATAAGGACATTTGTATGAATCTCTGGGCCAAATGGGCGTATTGTGCTTGACATAAGGCTCTTTCCAAGGTAAGCGATAAGGCGCGGTCTAAACAACTAACCCAACTATGAAAACAAAACCAACTATGAAAACAAAATTTACAAGCACTTATTTGTTATTCGGAACGGCCGTATCAATAGCCATGCTGACGGCCGCCAGCGCGTCAGCGCAAAATATATTTGTGGCAAACTGGTATTTTCCTGGCGCGATTTATTCAATTACTCCGGGAGGGGTCGAAAGCACCTATTATACTGGTGGTTTGGGCGAACCCGAATCGATCGCGTTTGATAGCTCCGGTGATCTTTTCGTTGCAGATGCATACGACGGCAACATTGACAAAATCTCGATCGGCGGGACGGAAAGTACGTTTGCCTCCGGGATGTCGGCTCCTAATGGGCTGGCGTTCAACAGTGCCGGTGATCTGTTTGTGGCCGACCGGACTGGCAGTATCTACGAATTTTCCCCAACCGGAATGAAAACGACATTTGCCGCAGGATTAAACGTCCCGAAGGCATTGGCTTTTAACGCCGCCGACGACCTGTTTGTGTCGGATAGCGGCTCCGGCAATATCTACGAATTTACACCTGGTGGGACAAAAACCACTTTTGCGTCCGGTATCACCGGCGCCGATGGGTTGGCGTTCAACGCAGCCGGCAATTTGTTCGTGGGATATAGTGCTAGTGCTCCGGCTTCAGGCGGCATCGTCGAAATTTCACCCAATGGCGCGCAAAATTCCTTTGTCACCGGCCTGGCGAACAACGTCAACAGATTGGCTTTTGATAGTTCAGGTGATTTGTTCGTTGCCGACAACAACCTTCTCGAAATCGCGCCCGGTGGGTCTGTCAGCACATTCGCCAGTGGTTTGGGGAATCCGACAGGCGTTGCGATCCAGGGTGAAACCTTGCCGGTTCCGGAGCCTTCTACAATTGCGCTGGCGGTCCTTGGCGGCGTGGCTGTTCTTCTTCGCCGGTTAAAAAAGTAAGACGTTCAAAGCCGGGCGCGCGAGTTGGGCGCCCGGTCTTTGCTTTCGATACGGTTCCTTAAGTTTGCGCCGCGGCGAGTACAAACTCCTTTACCATTACTGCGCTATCTTTCCAGGCAGCACCGACGGGAATGAGGTCCAGTGCCGGGTCGAGCGGCAGCAATGTCACGCGCGGTCCGGCCAGACTTTGTACGCATTGCGGCACCAGCGCGATACCGCGCCCGGATTCCACTGCCGCGATAATGCTGGTCACGCCATCGTGTTCCTCAACGATGCGCGGTTTATGTGGGCTAAAGAGTTTATCCAGCATACCGTGATATTCGGGATAATCGCCGCGGCTGTAGGCGATCAATGGCTCGTTCGAAAGTTGTTCAACGCTGACCGTCTTGGATTTTGTCAGGGGATGTTTGGGCGGCAGCGCCGCGTAAATAGGATAACGCGCCAGTTCCTGAAATTGCAGCCCGCGAAGCGTTTTACGCGGCGAACGCACCATTAACGCCACTTGCAATTTCCCTGAGCGCAGTCCCACCAGCATTTCTTCCGTGGATAAGTCGTGGAGGGACACGCGGGCGGCTGGAAACTTTGACTGAAACGCTCGGAGCGCCCTCGGCAGGATTTGGATCGTCAGCGACGGCGCATAACCGACGTGAATCTCCCGGCCCGCGCCAATGGCAACCGCGCGGGCGCTTTTCACCGCCCGATCCGCCCGTTCCAGGACCGCGCGCGCCTCCTCCAGGAACTTTCGTCCTGCGGAGGTGAGCTTTAATGCTTTTGCGCTGCGTTCGAAAAGTGGAAAGCCCAGTTCCTCTTCTAAGTCATGGATTTGGCGGCTGACTCCGGGCTGCGAAACGTGCAGTTTGAGCGCAGCGCGCGAGACATTTTCCTGCTCGGCTGCGGCCACGAAATAGCGGAGGTGACGGAGTTCCATCGGGATTCAGTTTAGACAGAATGAATGGAATGAACAAAATGAAACCGATTCCCTCTGCGGCCATCGCATTATTTCCTATGGCGTAATCGTCACTATTTGCGTTTGTGTCCGAAATTGCAGCCCGCTTGAAGTCTGGACGATCGCATAAAACGGAATTTGCCCGGCCCAAAAATTCGTCCCGGCCACTTGGAACATCGCTATGGATTCATTGGTGACAGTAGCAAAGGCGCCTCCTGTGCTGAATAGTGTGATCAGACTTACATTATTCGTGTTGGCCGTCACCTGAATCTGGAAGGCCCCGCCCACCGGAACCGTTGAATTCGTCACACCGAGCACCGTCAGCGTTGCGCTCAGGGGGGTGTTCTGTATTTGCACGGGCACGCTTGTTTGCGTTTCGGTTCGTACATTGCTGCCTTCGTAAGCTACGGCCGTTAGCTGATGATAGCCGTCCGCCAGGTTCGTCGTTGCCAAAGGAAACGTCAGCGCCAGCCGGGACGCCCCGGCCGTTACATAAAGATGGTTGCGAGATTCGAGGTTGGACAGGTTTTCCGTCAGCCGGGCCTGCAGAGGGGACGGATAGAATTTTCCCCCGTACTGCACCTGGACCTGGAGTTGCGCTGCCGCCAGGCCTGGACTCCTCGCAGAAAGGTTGAAAGAAATATAGGTCGTGTTGGGCGCGAAATCCTCCGCCTGAACTCCGTCGCTTCCCTGCAGGTCTGGGTTCGAATTGATCGCATTGAATAGCTGGCTGGCGAGTGCGATGGCGTTTTCCGTCGTTTGATTGGTGACGGCAATGTTCACGACCACGCCGTTGGTTTTGGTGAACGTGAATCGTGCCCACCCATTGGTCGGCGTATTGTTATTGTTAATGACCGTGTAAGTCTGCATGCCGAACGCCTGGGACGCCATGAACTGCGGTTGAGCTGCGCTTAAAAAGGTCGAGAGACTGCCGGCATTTCCAATGGCGCTGGAGGCGGTGGTTTGGATCTGTCCGATTGAAAAGTTGGTAGCCAACGGAATCCATTGACCGGCGTTGGTCGAAACCCCGACCGTATAAGGCAGCGACGCGTTGCTCACCTGCACCAGCGTGAGATTTGTCGCCACACCTAACAGATTGACTGCAGGAGCTGTCGGCGTGACCAGTTCCGCCCGGTAATACCGGGAGGGAAAACCGGCGGAATTGGTATCTACAAATTCCATGGTTCCGCCGGCCTGGTTCGTAAAGATGGAGGTCCAATTGACAAGATCGGTGGATATTTGGACAGCCCATGCCTCGCCAACGACACCCGCCACTTGCATCTGAAACGCTTGGGAGAGTGCTACCGGCGCGGACACCTGCGGAGCATGGGGCGCCGGCCAGGACATTCGATAAAATCGGTCCGGATAGTTCGTCGAGTCCGAATCGATAAAATCCCAAAGTCCGGGCAGGTTATTTGTAAAAACCGGTTGCCATGTCAATAAATTGGTCGACGCCAGGACGACATACGGCAGGGCTGCGGGTGTAGCGACTGCCATCGTAAATGCGCCGCTTCGATTGGGCGAGCCAGGTATCATTTGCGGAGGAAGGGTATTAGGCAAGTACCTGGCGCTGTAGGACAAGCCGGGCGTGCCGGCTGACGCGTTGTTTGCCACGTAAAAAGGCACCGCGTTTGGATTTGTGGCCATGCATTCCAGTTGGATGCGATCTCCATAGGCTGAGGCCGCTATCTGGGTTGCGTTGGTGGCTGCGTTAATTGAGGCGGCCAGACCATTTGCAACTGTGGTTAAATCAGTGTTTGTCGGGATGATGTAGGTGATTGGATATCCGTTTAGATTCACCGTGAGCACATTGCCCGCCGCCGGAGGGACATTTGTGAGTGTGGCGTAATACACGCCGTCCACAAACAAATCCGCCTGCTGGAGAGAACGGTTGCGGTCGATGAAGTTGACAGTCAGGTTTGTGGTGCCGCTCAAGACGGCATTTACAAGGTTGGTGCCCCATTGTCCAGTGCCCGGCTGTGCGAATGGCGCTGCCAGAGGTTCGCCAACAATGAGACCCAAAAACGGCGCGTTAATACTTTGATAATAACTTTCCGCCAGATTGAAGCCGCGGGCCTGATAAAAGTAAACCTGGGGATTCGGGAATTTTTGTGTGTCATCTCCCGGCTCCGACACCGTGCCATAGCTGCCCGCGGCGCCGGCATCAATAAAGGCCAATTCATTGGTTTGGCTGTTGCTTCCGAATATAATTCCGCCGAAGGATGTCAGGCTGTCCGCGACCGAGCCGGGAACGAATACCCCCTGGGGCACGCTGAAATCCGCCAAACCGGTTTCATAACCCATGCAGCCACCAGGCAACCCGACTGAGTCCGTATTTGTTCGAAAAATTGAGGAAACACCGAGGATATTCGCGTTGAAGATTGCATTGTCGAAATAAATGTATCGGACGTTCCGCGCGACATCTGAACTTTTTGCCAGGACGACCGGTTGTTGTGGAAATGTTCCGTCGCCCCCGACGCCCTGGTCCACCAACTGTTCTGCGTGGGCGAGCGAATCGCCCGTGATCATAGTGGTTAGAAAGGAATAGCCCGGCGCGCCCGCCAAAGGCGTGTCCTGGTTAAAAACCCCTTCGCTGGCGGCGTAACTATTGGTGAAACCCAATGGGTCAGTTCCGTCGCCCAGTCTTAAGCCGTAGAACAAAGCGGACGTTGTCCCGTCGATTGTCGATCCATCGCTGGTCTGAAATGGGATGTCCATCGAGAGAACGAGGAATTGGATTTGATTGGTCAATTGGCGGGTGCCGAGCATGTTTAGCAGTGGCGTGACCAGGTTCGTTTGGAGGTCGTTACTGGCCCAGAGGGTGTTGCCGCCTGTCCAATTGATATAGAGGACGTTTTGAGGAGGTATCTGGCGCTGCTGGCAGTAGTAGTTGGCCAGTTCGCAGGAGTTTGAGCTGGCCTGGTTGACGACGACGACCGTGTTTAATCCACTGCCCCCGGCATGCAGCTTAAGCGTCACAAGGGCAATAAAAAAGCCCCACAGAACGCGGCGCGGCGCAAACGCGCTGATTCTCCGGCCCATAAACTCAAATGCGAATGATAAAAAAGGCCGGTCAGTGACCGGCCCACAGCCAGCTAAAAATTTGGCGTTTGATACCGTTTAAAAAGTAATTACTCGGCGACAACCCACGTCAGCCTGTTTAAATTTTCCGTTTCACGATCCTGCGAACGAATCCAAAGGCACCCAGACCCAACGCGACCAACCCGGTCGTTGTGGGTTCTGGAACGGGCGAAATGGACAGGCTTTTGTCTTTATAAATATCTAGATTACTTCCCGCGCCAACGCTGTCACTCCACTCAAATGCCCATGCTACGTTACCAGGACCTGCCGTAAGCGTTCCATTTAGTGTGTTCCCCGCCGTCACATCGCCTAAAACCGAGCTTGCGCCTCCGGCTTCCGCATAATTTGCCAGAGGGTTGTCAATGGTTTCCTCGATACCGTTGCCGCCAACCATTGTCGTTTGAATAATTGAAGAATATGATCCTGGTGAACCTATGACGCTGATCGTATTCTGATTGTTTTGCAGAAGATTGAAGTTCGAGTATTGGTAAAAATTTATGTTAAACCCGGTCGCCGAATTGTTGATAATGTTGATGGATTCAAGCATATCGGCTGCATCCGAACCAACTCCAGAGCCTTGAAGCGTGTAAACAATGCCAACTGACAACGTTGAGTTCTTATACGTCGCCGTCAAACTGCTGTCATCGGGACTGGTACTGTAAGTCAATCCGCCGATCTGATCAATTGACTGGGCTGCGCCGCCGTTGACTGAATACCAAAACCACTGCTGAGGAAGCTGGTTTTGACCGCCCGCGCCCTCGACACTCCAATAATCCATTCCGGCGCTGCTCCCCAAATTAACTGATGCGACAGATCCGCCATTGTTCAAAGTGACGGTCTGCGCAGTTCCACTCCCGGGCAATAAAGTCAGGCCTAATATTGCCAGCGACGCCCCTAATGCCGCTTGGCGAAAACTGGTGAAGAATGATGATTGATTTTTCATAAATACGGGTCTTTGGGCGCTTAACGCTAAGAAGCTACCACAATGGATTAAAGAATATAAGTAATTTCTATTATTTTTTTAATACCGCTAAACCGCGCCAGCGGAGCAGGCCGACACCAATTAGCCCGCTCGAAATCAGCGCAACTGTCGACGGTTCTGGCACACTCTGGAGTTCACTGATCGTAATGCTGGAATTAGCGGCCAAAGTGGCACTAATCTCATAGGCAAAATCTACGTTACCACTCGCAGAGAGGGGACTGTCGGTAAACGTCGGTGCCGGATTCCCGCTTGCCAGGCCAAAGTTCGAGCCGTTATAAACGCCCGCCACTTCTTCCACAGAAGCCAGCCCTCCGCCAGCCAAGGCACTGATTGTCCCAGTCATACCTCCGCCACCGCCGGTCTGGACTACTTCATAGGGCACCGTCGTTTCCAGAAATTGCACATTTTGACCCGAAAAGCTCCCGCCCAGATCAAAATATGAGAATTGATAAAAATGAAAAGTTTGACTGATACCGGAAAGGTTTTGCAGGGAAATGCTAGTGCTGAGGTTAGCTCCAAAGGCTGACTGGCCAAGCGAGTATCCGGTTGTTAAGCCCAAGGTCGAATTTGCGTATTTCTCGGTTAAGCTTGAGGTTGTTTGAGAGGTGGTCGTTCCTGAGGAAATTGAACTAATCGAATTCAAAGTTCCTGATCCCACGCTATAGAAAAACGTCTGCTCGTCCATCTGTTGCACCCCGTTTAGGTTCCAAGTAAACACTCCTCCGCTTGTCGTGCCAATAGACACCGAACTATTAGGAACAGAAAGCATCTGGGCGTTGCCAGATATCGCAAATGCCGCAGAAATTAGACCCAAACCCCCAATCATGCCACCCCTGTACATCCGAAACAGGACCGAGACGGCTTTATTGTTTTTTTTCATTGCTTCGCCGGGTATCCAGAATGTTCTTGTTTGATTATCAGGACTTTACACTTTCGCGCCACACTCCGTGCCCTTTTGTGACTCACGGGCTTTTGCAACTGCTATCACCATTTGACCGCAATTGGCCTGAAATATCAAGAAAAATCCGCAATTTTCTTTGCCTCTGCAAACACCTGACATCGTGGAACATCCAAGCTTCAGACGCTGCAATCATAGAATATTCTATCACTTATTGGCCAAAACTGGATGATTTTGGCTTGTGAAAGCGCATCCAGGGAGGCTTGACAGCCTGTAAAGCACCGAACCCCTTGCCTGAGGACATCCTATCGGTGAACGACAAACTGAAGCACGCAAATGATTTGCGGGTGCGAGAGGGCGGCGTCTCCTTCAAGTATTCCTTCCAGTTTTGGCGAGCGGATGGTCAAATAGGGGTATCCTTCAGTCCATTGGTCAATCTCTTTGCCATTTCGGACTCTCTTATCGGTTATGGCGCGGAACGGCGTGCTCCCGGCGCAGACGGAGACTTTCAATACGCGACCGGACTGCGAATCGGCAACCCACGTTGAAAACCCGCCATCATCCGGCGCCGGATCCTCCACAGCCACAACTGTCACGAAGTGTCCGTCGAGCCAATTCCAGGTGTAATGGGCCAGGTTGCCATCCGCTGCGTATGACTGCAGATTGACAACGGGCGGAAAACCATCCGCGAGGGAATGACGCAGTTCGTGATAGACTTTATCCAATTGTTCCCGTGGCGTTTCTCGTCTTTTCAAGACCAAACGTTCGCCATGCACGCGGGGGCCGTACCCGGCGTCCTTTAGCCAGTCATTGATGAAAGGCGCAATGTCCTCATCCCACATGCCGCCATTCTCCAAATATCGAGGCTGATTATGGGCTACCGAGGAGTCCTTTCCGCCGTACATGGCAATTAGATTGCGGACCTTTTCAGCCGCCGTCGCCCCAGGAAGACTCCAGGCCAGATTGGTCAGGGTCGCGCTGCCGAATTGAAAGGCATTGAAGACAGCGCAAGGGCCGCAGGCACATTCCCCGACGTCTACCTGATGAACCATCCGATCTGACCGACTGGAATCAGTCGTCGAACCAATGACAACCGTGGGAAGCGTCGTGCGTTTTGCCGAAATGGATGCGGCTGGATCAGTCTCTTCCGCCTGTAATCGAGAACAAAAAGATAAAAACAGGATGGAAAAACCTATCAAAATACTACTCGTGCGAATGTCGAACGCTATCCGTCTCACGTAATGCCTGTTAAATGAGTCAAAATGCAATTAAACCTGTAACAACCCGTTAACTATTGCCAGTTAACGGCTGCATATTGCCATCCCGACGACGGAAAATCAATCTATTTCTATATCACTATTGGGACTTTTTGGTGTGAAATGTGACGAGTATTTGCTCCAAGCAGAGATTCCGGTCCCGTGCTTTTCGGGAATCATTTCATCACGCGTCCCCTGTATAAAACTGGGCCCGTTGTATCGTTTGGTGGTGAATCCGTAACGGGGTTCTGACTATGGTATTCAGACTTTCTGCTTTTATTTCCGAATTAAAAATCTTGTTCTTATCTTGCAGCGCGTGATTCTGAAGACGGCGTTCCAGTTCCTTTGCCAGTTTTGACTCTTGAGTTGTCATAACGATTGAAGTTTGATTTGCCCATTTTGTGCGGAAGGCGATTCAGCAAAACGAATGCCGCAATGCGGAGTGTGGGTTTTGCAATGAATCGAAATTATCTTCGTCGTTCTCTGGAAAAATTTCTGGCGAATTGCACGGGAGGGATTGCATTTATCCCTGCGAATGAGTCTCCGGGCTAATCAACCCTGGCGTGGATTACAAGCACTGCTACGGCCGCAACGAGACAATAGACGCCGAAATAGACCCAGCGGCCCGCTTCGAGCCATCGGGACAGCCATTTCAAAGCGAGCAATCCTGCCAGGAAGCTGAACACCATTCCGATCAGGCTTGGGATAAACAACTGCAATATGGCCTGGTGTCCGCTCTGCGCGCCCTGAGTGGCAGCGGGATTTTGGTGCAGCAGTCGAAGGGCTTCCTTGCCTACAATCGCCGGAGTCAGGACAACCGCCAGCGCGAAGCTGAATTCTTCCAGTTTTTGCTTGGACAATCCCAGTATCAAGCCGGTGGAAATGGTTGAACCGGAGCGCGAAAAACCGCGGAATGGCAGGCATAATCCCTGCACCAGCCCAATCCACACAGAATGCGCTGGCTGGATTTCGGTTTCGCGAGGCGTTTTGCTGTCTCGCATTCCGGCGTAGATAATCAGAATGCCTACGGCGGTCAGGGCCCCGGCAATCAGGGGCAGGTTATTGAATAGATCTTCGACTTCCGCGTGCGGCGTGCCACGCATGAATACCTTTTCAATGACGACCTTCAGCCCATATCCCACGATAACCGTGCAAACAGTGGCGATAAAAATTTGGATGACGAACCACTGAAGCTGGCCCGGGGAGGACAGGTAATCCTTCCACCAGGCCTTCCAAAAATAAACAATCACCGCAAACATCGTTCCGGTATGCAGCATCACCAGGAGCATGGTCATTTCCGGAGAGGAGGGATCCAGATGCATCAATTTTTCCGCGGCGATCACATGCGCCGAACTGGACACCGGCAGCAGTTCACATGCGCCTTGAATCACCGCCAGGATGAGGATTTGGACATAGTTGAGCATGGAGCGTCAGGGTGCAAAATCCCGCGAGCGTTGGCAATTCGGGAACACATTTAATTTTCGATTTAATCCGGGCGCAAAGGCATAGGTTGGCCAAATCACTCTTAGAATCGAACCGTTTTTGCCGCACTCGCCGCAAGAAACGTGGATTGTGAGCCCTTGAATGTAGGTCGATGGTTAGCGGGAAAGAGTATGAATTTCGCGCAAAAATTAGTTGTGGCGGTTCTTCCAAAGAAGTGGGCGCAGACTATTGAGGCCGCGTCACGCAATTGGACAGCCCGCTGCCCCTGCGGATTCGAGCGGCCCTATTGGGACGCCGGTTCAACCCCGAGGCAAAGATAGATGGGACGCCGGCCGCCGTAAACTCAACGATGTTCCCATTAGACTGACTGCTGACGAATAAGTTTCCTGCGCTGTCAAACGCCACGTCCGAGGGGAAGTCCAAATCCGCGCTGGCAAAAACTGAACTGGCACCGCCCGGGGGTGTACTCCTCAATCGTATTGTTGCTTGTATTCGCAGCAAAGAGGTTTCCCGCGCTGTTGAACTCCGGAAGACCTGGTTACCCATGAGCAGCACCTTTATCGAAAGAAAAAGGACGGCAAAATGGTTTCGTAGGTGCAACGCAGGCGGTCCGTCGGTGCGAAATCGTGGGTGGCCCATTTCTTGCTCGTTTCGCTGGCGCTATGTCAGATCACGCTGTCATTGTTCGGTTCGATTACGGGCAGGCCGACTTAAAACCTTTGCATGAGCTTGAAGACAAACTCACCGATGCAATTGAGTCGGCTGCAGTTGGCGACTTTGATGGGAACGAGATTGCCGTGGATGGGAGCGATGGCCGGTTTTATATGTACGGGCCGAGTGCAGACCGATTGTTTGACGTGGTGCGGCCACTGCTCGCTGCCGCTACTTGCATTCGCAATGCCGTTGCGACCATTCGCTATGGACCGCCAGAAGATGGAGTGAAAAGGCTGGAGGTTGCCATTGGCGCCTCCTAATGTCTTATTCGCCTGCCCGAATAACAACTGACCCTGTCTCCAATCCCTCTCTCGAAGCCGATACCTTGATGTCGCCGGACGTGCCGGTGACCCGCACATACGCAACGCATTCCCCTTCATAAGCATGTCGTTTCGCGGCTTGAAACGGTTCATGGCTGGCATTATTGCCGTTGTCCACTGCCGCAATTTCGCCCGGTCCGGAAACGGTAAAGGAGATCAAATCGTTCGCGCGAGGGATTTCAATGCCGTTGGCATCGGTGATTTCCGCGCGCACTTCCGCCACGTAGTCAAAACCCGGCGACAGCGTTTGCGTTTCTGTGAACAGCATGATTTTGGCCGGTTTGCCGACGGTGTGCAGTTCGTCGGTGGCCACAACGTTGCCGTCTTCGTCATGCGCGACGGCTTTGAGTGTGCCTGGCTCGTAGTTCACCTTCCAAATGCGCGGCGAAGCATCGGCAGGAAGTGCCAGCGAGCCCAGCGATCTTCCGTTTAGGAACAATTCGACTTGTTTGCTGTTGGAATAAACCTCGACGGTTTCCTCGTGCGGCGCGGAATCGCGCGGAGTCCAGTCCGCGAACAATACCTGGGTATAGCGTTCCGGACCGCCATAGCCGGGATCCAACGGCATGGTGTCAGTGGGCGCGAGCCGGCGCGCGATGTAAACCATCGATCGGTCGCTCCACCAGCTCTGCCGCTGAAATGCCACCGGCTTGGGACGGCCCGTCCGATCCAGCAGACCCGAACTGTTTGCGATCGCCGGCCAGTGCCGCGATTCACCCAGATAATCCATGCCGCTCCAGAGAAATTGACCCGCGTAAGGCTGGTTATCGCGCAACGCCACCCACGATTGGCGGTCGTGCCGGTTCTCAGTGCCGAGAATTTTGCGCGACGGCTTCTGCGCGCGCGCCGCGAGAATTTCATTCTCCCGATAATTTTGTCCCACCACGTCCAGCATATCAGCCAGCCCGTCGTCGTAATCGTGGCTCGCATTCGGCCGGAACAACGCCATGGTCACGGGCCGCGTCGCATCGGTCTCATGCGCCACTTCGACCAGGCCTTTTAAAATCCGTTTGGCGCGTTCGGCGCGCGGCGTGTCGTGAATTTCATTGCCCACGCTGTAAATGACAATACTTGGATGATTGCGGTCGCGCATGATTGAGTCGCGCTCGTCGGTGTGCGACCACTGGTCAAAATACAAATGGTAATCGTGGGGATTTTTGCCAACGGTCCAGCAGTCGAAAAATTCGTCCATTACGAGAAAACCCATCTGGTCGCACAAATCCAGAAACTCCGGCGCGGGCGGATTATGCGCGGTGCGAATGGCGTTGACACCGAGTCTCCTGAGTTCGCTCAAGCGCAGCCGCCACACGTCCAGCGGCACCGCCGCGCCGAATGCGCCGTCGCCCGCATGCAGGCAAACGCCTTTGATTTTGAAATTTTTGCCGTTCAACCAGAAACCCGTCGCCGCCTCAAAATGCGTGTTCCGGATGCCGAACGTGTTCGTCTCCTCATCCAAACATTTTCCATCCGCGACGATTTTGCTGACAACCGAATACAAATTTGGCGTGTCCAGGCTCCAAAGTTGCGGTTTGTCCAGGGCAATTTCGTCTGAATACGTTTTGCCGTCGTGGGCGCTGATGGCGCTTTCGTGGTTTGCCGGTAAACCGACGGCCTGGCCGTCTGGGCTTATTATCTGCATTTCGAGAGTGTACGTGAGGCTATTGGGGAACTCATTGGTCAACACCGCTTCCCATTTAATAGTTGCATCATTCGGTGAAACCTTCGGCGCGCTGACAAAAATTTCGTCATGCGCAAAATGAAGCGGTCCAGATTGAACGAGTTGGACATGGCGATAAATTCCGGAGCCTGCATACCAGCGCGATGCGGGCTGTTCCGAGGTGTCGCAACGCACGGCGAGGACATTGTCGCCGCCGAAATTCAAATGGCCAGTCAGTTCGTACTCGAAACTAACATAGCCGTAGGGCCGGTGGCCGAGGTGATAGCCATTGATCCAAACGTCGCTGTTGGCCATCACGCCGTCGAACTCAATGAAAATACATTGGTCCGCGCCGGGCACTGGCAATGTAAAATGCTTTCGATACCATGCCACACCCGTCGGCAGAAAAGCACCCGCGCCGCCTGCCGGATTGGTCTCGGAAAACGGTCCCGCAATGCTCCAATCGTGCGGCACATTGACCAACTGCCAGGCGTGGTCGTCAAATTGCGGTTGCTCGGCGCCGGCTGGATCGTCTTTCAAGAAATACCAGCCGGTGTCCAAAGACTCGGCGACAGCGGGGCCGGCGAATGACAACAACAGGAAGGCGGTGAGGGTAGGCAAAGTGCTCGTTATTTTCATCTAGTGGGGCTCTGTCTTGTCAATTTCGACTTCATAAACCTGGCCGACGCCGGACATGTTGGAGCGGAATATGACCCATTTCCCGTCTGGCGAAAACATGGCATTCGGTTCGAGCGCATAATTGTGCCGGACCATGTTTACCAGCCGTTCGGCGTGGAAGACGCCCGGATGAATGAGGTCGGCTTTGTCTTCTCCGGTCTTGGAACTGTCAGACACGAGCTCCGGGCGGAAGAGATATATCCATTTTCCGTTCGTGGCATGGGCCACCATGCGGTCGTCCCCGCCGTCGCCGCAAAACATTTGGCCATCCGATGAGATGTTGTAGTGCACCGACCATTCGTCACGGTCCAAATGATACCACGTTCGTATCTTTGTCTGAAGATTACAGCCGCCCACCCAGAAATCCTCTCCGCGCGGTGTCTGCAAATCATACCAAACCGTCTCGCCATCCGGACCCCAAAACTCATGACCGGCGATTTCCATGTACATCATTCGCTTGTGAACCAGCGTCAGGTCCGTGCCGTCGCTGTGGATGGTCCAAACACGGTCCACGTCCTGCCACGTCCCTTCGTGACAAAACAGCAGCAAATTCGGGTCGGTGGGCGAAAACTGCAGATGATTCAACCAATCGGTCCCCTTGTCGCAGGTCGTTGTTTTCCCGGTCACGAGGTTGAGAAAGAATAACTTCATGGACAGATGCTCGTTGAAACGACGATCCATCATTTCGCCCTTGCGCTGGCGTTGTTGGTCGGGCGTGAGGTTGCGATCAAATCGAAACGACGGCCGGTTGGTCATGCGGCTTGAGTCAGTGATCGTGCCGGCGGCAAGTGTCTCATCGCTATTGATGGAGACTGCAAATTCGCCGGGCGGCAGTGTGGCGACTTCGCGCGTGGCCTTCGTCTCCAGGCTGGTCGCATAAATGACGTGTTCCCGGCGCGCAAAGGGATTTCTTCCGTTGAAACGATAATAATAGACGTCTCCCGTCTTGTGGCCGACCATGAGGACGTCGACGCGGCCTGTGACCACCTGCTCAATCTGCCGCAACTGAAGGTCGATGGTTGATATCCCGTCCGGCGTGGTGATGACCATCTTCTTCCCGTCCGGGGTGAACGGATTGAGGTTGAAATACAGGCTTTCGCTCCCCGGCTCGCGCGACAATTGGATGACGCGATGGCCGGTGTCGGGATCAATCCAATCCGTCGGCGAGCAGGTGCCAATCGAAGGCAAATACAACAGAAGCGCTAGCAATGCCGAAATGGAAATGTGGATTTTCACCAGGCCGGACGCAACCAGCAGGGCAGGGCGGCAAGATTTCATTTGATGCGGTATTTAGGTGAAGTTTGGCGTAAAAGCGACGGCAGGAAAATCCCCCGAATTGTCGATGCGGTTTGCACCGCGGCCACCCGCCGTCGCGTTGATATGGCGCGCCACGACCGCCTGAGTCCACGGTTCACAGTCCACGGTCTCGGCCCGAAGGCCTCAGCCGCACATTTTGTATTGGAGGCGCGGAAACGCGGAAATGGGGCGATACTGGAGGGTCATTCCAAGCGAAAAGGCCCGGTTTTATTGGGGAATTGAATCATTTCCGGTGGTCGGAACCTTGGAAACTGGATGCTCCTGAACTCCAAATAAAGAATTGATGTACCGACCTGTCCCGATAGCCCGGCGGAGCGTCAAGCGCTTCGCCGCTAATTTTCTTAAGGCTTCAATTCAAATCTTTCAAACATGCATAAAATCCGCTCCGGAACCGTTTCAACGCTTTAACGTTTCAACGTCCTCGGAAATTTACTGGTTCTGCGGGCGGATATTGTACTTCTCTCGTATTTCGCTGGGCAGATCGGAAGCACCGATCGTAGCCATCCCAAGCCCGCCCCCTTGAAGTGTATAGCTGATGACGAGTCCGTCATGGTTGACTTTCTCAACATAATAATTGTTGTAGGCGATGCCGCTGATGGTCACCAGTTGGTTGCTCGGCTTCGCCGGGGGTGGAGTTGACGAAAATGTCACGCCTGGCGAAACTTTGCGCTTTGCCGGCGCCGCGGTTGAACGTCGCGCGACGGGCGCGGCAACCGTTCGAACGCTGGCCGCCGGAACGAGGCCGGGAGCCTGGTGCGCCGAAACAACGGCGACAGCCGGAGCTGCATGAATCGGAGCTTCGTTGTTGAACGTCGCAGAATCAGCCGAAACTACTTTCGTAGGAGCGACGGCGCCGGAGCGGGTTTCATTCATCGCAATTTCAATCGTGGGAGATTGTTTTGCGGGAACTGCGGCAACCGGAGCGGCGGTGGCCGGAACTTCCCTGGGGGCGGCCACAGCAACGGCCGGTGCTTCGCTGGGGGCGACGACCGGAACAGGAGCGGCCGGAGGTTGCTTTGCGGGAGTGACCACAACGGGAGCGGCCGGTGCTTCGCTCGTGGACACGACCGCAACAGGAGCCGCAGGTGTTGGGTTTGCGGAAGACTGGACAGTCGAGGTCGGAACAACCGGAGCCTCGCTGGTGGAAGCGACGGCAACCGGAGCGGCAGAAACTTTGGCCGGAGAAACAACAGTCAACGTAGCCTCGTGGGGCGCATCTTCAGAAACCACCGGAGCTTCGTTAGCCGCGGCAACAGCGGGAGCCTCGCTCGGGGCAACGACGCCGGCCGGAGCGGCCGGAGATCCATTCGCGGAAGCATCGACAGTCGCTGTCGGAGCCACTGGTGCTTCTTTGGCCGAAGGGGCGGCAGCCGGAGCTTCTTCGGTGGAAGTAACTGCAACCGGGGCGGCAGAAACTTCATTTTGGGAAGCAGAAACGGTCGGAGTCTCGCTCACCGCAACTGTAGCGGCGGGAGATTGATCCGAGGGAGCTGCATTTGCAGGCGTCTGATTATTTGGGGAGTCGGGCGCGGCCAGTGCAGCGTCCAGTGCTGCCCTTGCGTCCGTGGCGGCGACCGCAGCAGCCGGAACTTCCCTCGTTGAAGCATCGACAGTCGCCGTCGGAGCAGCGGAAGCCTCACTGGTGGAAGCTGCGGCAACCGGGGCGGCAGAAACTTCAGTCGTGGGAGCAGTAGCAGCGGTCGGAGTCTCGTTAGTCGCATCGTCAGAAACAGCCGGCGTTTCGCTCGTAGAATTCGCGGCAACTGCGGGAGTCTCACTCGGGGCAGTTACGGCGGACGGAGCCTCGTTGGTGGATGCGACCGCGACGGGGGCAGCGGAAGGTTCATCCATGGAAGCTTCTTCAGCCGGAGTTGGCGCAGCCGGAGCCTCGTTCGTTGAAACGATGGCAACCGGAGCGGTGGAAAGTTCATTGTTGGAAGATTCAATGGTCGCAATCTCGTTAGCTGGAATGACAACAGCCGGGGACGGATTCGTGAGAGATTCGGAAGCCGGAAGGGGTGCAGTCGGAACTTCATTGTCGGCAGCTTCAGTAGCGGCAGGAGTCTCACTGTTGGAAACGTCGGCAGTCACCGGGGCTTTATTCGTGACAACCTCGGCAGCCAGATCTTCGCTGGCGGATCCGGCGGTAACCTGAGTGGCAGGCGACTCAGAGGGAGGTTCGACAGTCGCAGTCGGAGCAACCGGAGCCTCATTGGTGGAAGCGACCGCAACCGGCGTGGCCGAAACTTCATTTGGAGCAGTCGCCACTTCAGAATCGCCGGGAGTTTCGGTCGTGGGGGCGGCGACAACTTTGGCGGCGGGAGCTTCATTTGCGGAAGTTTCGGCGGCCGTAGCTTCGCTGGTAGCTGGTTCAGGAGATTGGGGCGCGGGAGTCGCGGGCGGAGCTTCAGAAACTGTCGTTATACCTGTCGGAATCTGGCCGGCAGAAGCATCATTCGCGGCAAGTTCGGCCTGCAGAGCTGCCATTGCGGTCGAATCGATTTTTCCGGTTGAGCCCGTTGTGGGCCGGGCGGGTTTCATTCCAGCGCTTCTTGAATCTGTGCCCTCGTTCGATTGTTTGCCCGGAGCCGCGGGGTTGGTGTCCCGGAACGCGGTTTTGGACGCGCAACCGCTTACAAAGCCGGCGGCCAGGGCGGCGCACAGGCCAAAATAAATTGTCGTTGTCGCGGTACGATTTTCCCGCTGGGAAGACACGGAAATTGTGTGCTGGCCCAGATTCTGAGTCCCCGGGCGGTTTTTGCTTTTGCTGTTTCGTTTCATACTTGTGATTTGAAGTCATCCGGATACCCAAAACCGTCACATTGGCGGCATTGAAACGGATAAATCCGGGGAGAAAACAGCAGCAGTCATGCCAGTTCCTGGCGCGCCATTACGCCTGATCAGGCATGGGAACCATGGACGGAAAGGCAAACGTTACGGCCGCGCTTCAACGCTTCAACGTTTTTTACGTTTCAACGGCTTCCGCCTATTGCTCAATCAGCCGGTAGAACCGGTAAGGGGCCACGGGTACGCTGGTATCCACGTTGGTGTACGGGCTGGATAGCGGAATAAACGTATTGAGGATTGTCCAATTTGTGGCATTCGCCAGATTGGTGACTGTTTGCAGTTGGTACGTCAATCCGGGCACAACTTGTTCATCCAATTCCGTATTGCCATTGGTGCGATGATGCACACTGGTAATACCAAATGGCCCTGAGGCCGGACCCTCGCCATTTATTATCACAGTCAGCGGCTGAGACGTGCCCGTGGTATTGGTGGCCGCCAGGAAGTACGAGTAACCGGGCTGCCAGGGCCAGGTGAAGGGTGTCTGCAGAAATTCGGTCAACGAAGGGTTGGCGTAGCCGCCGGAATTCCAGTTGTCGTAGCCGGTCAAAGTCGGAGGCGCTCCCTGCTCCAGATACAGCCAGACGCCGGTGGCGTTTGTGGCGGTAAGATTCAAGCGCACGGCATTGCCCGGCACGTCGATGCGATACCGCACGGTACCGTTCGCAGGGATGGTAGTGTTGGTGTAGCCGCTGTAGAACGGAATGACGTTGGTGTAATTGATGTAACCGCCATTGGTATTCCAGCTAATGGAGAATGTCGAATCAGCCACGGCGCGGAAACCAATGTAGTAGGTATTGCCCGGACGCAACGGCGGACACATCTCAGTATAAGTGCCCGGTGACGTAAACTGCGGATATGGGCCTTCATTCTTGTCGTCGTAGTTCCAATCGCGGTAATCTGTCACCGTGCTGGCCTGTCCCGGCGGCACGCGATCGCGGATATAGGCGACGACGTTGCCCAGTTGCACGCTGTAGGTGATGTTCCAATTGACGGGTGAATTGGTGGGGATCTGCACCGCGTAATATAAATAATCGCCCGCCACCATTTGTTGATTGGTTGTGCCGCCGCCGTTGAGCACGAGGTTGGTGATATTTCCTGTGTCCATGCGCAAGCGATACCGGACGTTGGAACCGCTCGCCTGGACCGCCAGGTACCAGATGCCGTTGGTCAGCGCGGCTTCATATCGGCCATTGAAGGGCACCCAGTTGCCGTACTCGCTGCCACCACTGGCGTTCAGCGTGCGATCATAGAGATTGTTGCCATAATCGCCATAGGTGTAATGGCTGAGAGTCGGCACGCCGCCAGCTCGAATGTAGAGATTCGGGTTTCCGCTGATCGCATCCAGGCGCGTGCGCAGAATCCCGGTGTTGTTGGTGGGTACCACGATGGCGTAATAATCAAATGCCCCCTTGGCAAGGTCGATGCCCTGATCGCCAGAGAGCGGCAACCCGTTGGTATCCACGCCGGTATCTGCAAACAACGGGCCGGCGGGCGGCAGGCCGGTGGTGGTGACAGAGCCCCCGACGGTTTGCATGTTCCATGCCGGGCGCTTCAGTCCCAGGGCGCTGCTGGTAAGGGTATAGCTCGTGACGCCCGAGCCATAGACCTCCACATACCACACTCCGGGGGTCAGGTACGGCGGCACAATAGCGGCCTGACCGGTAACAAATGGCGATGTGCCGTCGTAAGGACTAAGACTATCCGGCAGCAAGCCGGGTCGGACGCGGATGCTTGGAGTGCCGCTGGTTTCCGCAATGCTTAGGTTCCAGCCAATCACTGGCTGCCCATTCAGGGTGCTCGGAACCGTTACCTGGTAATACGCGCTCTGGCCATTGAGCAAAGTGCCGGTCGCAACGTTGCTGGCGGTGACTGTGTTCAGGCTGGGATCAAACACCAGGGCGGGCGTTGGCATCTCCCGGATATGGAGCGTGTAATCCGCATTCAAATAGGTGCTGCTGACATAGGCCGAAGCCTGGACCGTCAGGGCGTAATTGGTGACGGCGGGATTTGGCAGAGTGATGATCGTGGGCGAGTCCCAGTTATAACCCGCGCCACCGTCGATTCCATAACCGTAGTACGGATACGGCAGATTGGTACCGGTGGTCAGGGTCATAAAGGGTCCACCGGTCACATTGTCCAGGCGGACTTCCACGGCTGCCGGGCCGCTGGGGATGCTGAATTGATAGAGCGCGTTTTGCCCGCCCTGCAACGCATTGGTCACATAAATGTCCGCCGGGGTCGTTGGGCCGAGGTTGGTGACAACGGCATTGCCAAGGCTGGTAATCGCAAAACTGCAAAGATTGCTTCCAATCACTGAGCCGCCGGGATTTTGGCCCTGGCTGATGGCTGCAAGATAATATGTGCCTCCCACAATGTTCGACTGTCCGTTTTGCGGCAATTGCAAATACTGTTGATTGCCCGGTATATTCATCACCCGTCCGCCGGAAAGTTGCCAGGCGGAGGAATTACCGTCGGAGGACGCGGGTAACGCGCCTTTCTGCATGACCAGCATGGCCTGACCTACAATATTGGAAACCTCCAACTGCCAGCTCGGTGTATTCGATGAAACCGCGATTGAGTAGTAGGACGCTTCGCGCGGATTGAGGCCGCTAACGATGGCGGCGCCGTTGCTAAACGGCAGGGGTGTCACCGGAATGCTGTAATGACCGCCAATGCCACGACTCCAGACTGTGTAGCTGAGGTTGCTCGGGCCGGTGAAATTATAGACTCCCACATAATAGAGCCCGGGTGTCAATGGATCAC
>DASYYL010000158.1:0-2804 GCA_035933915.1 Verrucomicrobiia bacterium | reverse complement strand
GTGGTGCTGTTGGCAAACCGGCAGGGCGGCGAATTGTCCAGCGCTGGGAGCAATGCCATTTCCGGATTCGAAAACATCGCCAGCCAAAGCAGTGTGACTCCCGGCGTGATGCACGCGTATGTTTATGGAGAGTTTAGCTCGCCGGTCACGGTTCAAACGGGCAGCAGCGAGAACGGAACGCGCCTGGCAATTACGGCGCTCGAATCTCGAAAGGTTTTGGAATTTCGCTACGGTGTTTCCTTCATCAGCATCGCACAGGCCAAAAAAAACTTGCAGGAGGAAATTCTCACCTGGGATTTTGACAAAATCAAACGCGCCGCCCGCGACCGCTGGAACGAGGACCTCGGCAAAATTCAAATCGATGGTGGCACACCGGAGCAGAAACGGGTTTTTTATACTTCGCTCTATCGGTGTTACGAACGCATGGTTTGCATCACCGAGGATGGCCAATACTACAGCGCTTTTGACCATCGCGTGCACCAGGACACCCGCCCATTCTACGTGGACAACTGGTTGTGGGACACTTACCGGGCTTTGGAACCGCTGCAAACCTTGTTAAACCCGGAAATGGAGGCCGACAAGGTCCAATCCTATGTCAGGATGTACGAACAGTCAGGTTGGATGCCAGAGTTCGCCGTCCTCTGGGGCAACCACGAATGCATGACCGGCAATCCCGCCGCCGCTTGGATCGCGGACGTGTGGGCAAAAGGCGTCACGAATTTTGACCTCGCTTCCGCCTATACCGGGCTGAAGAAAAATTCTCTCGAAGGCACCTGGTTACCGTGGCGCCGTGGGCCAAAATGTTCTCTGGACGATTTCCTCGATGAACACGGCTACATGCCCGCATTGCATCCTGACGAAAAAGAAACTGTCTCCCGCGTCCATCCCTTTGAACGGCGGCAGGCTGTTTCCGTTACGCTGGCGCAGAGCTACGATGACTGGTGCACGGCGCAAATTGCGCGCGAACTTGGCAACAACGCCGACTACCATCTATTCCTGAAGCGCGCAGCTGATTACAAAAACGTTTTCAATCAGGCCGAAGGTCATGCCTGGCCGAAAGATGCTGACGGCAACTGGATTGAACCGTTTGACCCGGGTTGGTCCGGCGGTCAGGGCGGACGCGATTATACCACGGAAAACAACGGCTACACATATGACTGGGACGTTCAACATGACCTGCAAGGCCTGTTCGAGTTGATGGGCGGACGCGCCCAAGCCCTAGCCAAATTGGACGAGCTTTTCAGGTTGCCACTCGGCCGCAGCAAATTTGAATTCTGGGCCAAGTTCCCCGATGCCAGCGGCTTGGCCGGGCAATTTTCGATGGGCAACGAACCCAGTCTGCACATCCCCTACATTTACAACTATCTGGGCGCACCGTGGAAAACCCAGAAGTGCGTTCGCATGTTATTGGGCAGCTTTTTCACTGACACTCTCTTTGGCATGCCCGGCGATGAAGACGGCGGCGGTATAAGCGCGTTCGTCGTTTTTTCGATGATAGGATTTTATCCGGTCACGCCTGGCGTGCCGATTTATGACCTCGGCAGTCCGGTTTTCGACCGCATCACCATCCATCTGCAAAATGAAAAGACCATTCGGATCATTTGCCGGGACAATTCGCCGGACAATAAATATATCCAGAGCATCCGGCTCAATGGCAAGCCGCTGAATCAGGTTTGGTTCCGGCAAGCTGACATCGTTAACGGCGGCGAACTCGTGCTGCAAATGGGCAATATGCCGAACAAGGAATTGGGTGCCGATCCATCCTCGTTCCCGCCTTCGGCCATGGCGGTCAATCCGGCAACGTATGAGACCGCTGGCGATTGAATACAGTTCTGATCGGCTCGCAATTTTGCGATGCCATATCGTGGGTGTGCTATGGCTGATTACTTCCGATGAGCATCTGACTCGCCTGAAGGTTGAGGGTATCATCGGCCGGCTCGTTGCCGATAATTATTGCCCGGTGGACCTGGGAACCGGCATGGATGGCTGTGCCGACGCCGTCTTTAAAGAAGTTGACTCAAGCATGGCCCGGCCGCTGGTAATGTCCATTGCGGGCAGGCCGGGGTCCTGTTTAAGAGCCGCGCCGTGGAAAGCGAAAACAAATCCGTGCTGTTCCATGAGAAGCATCGGCGAAGCTGACCCAAAAACTGGCGCCGGTGAGGCTGAGATCGCAATTCCCGCCAGCCTGTGATTATTGGACGTGTTGTTGCTGTTTGTGCCGGCGTTTCCGACCAGGGCAAACTTGAATAGGCCCGGTCCACCGGGGTTGCCGCCTCGGGACTTTGCAATGCCATGGTAATTCAAGAGTGGTGGCATCGGGCAAACAACCGCGTGGCCAAAAACATTCCAGTGAGGGCAATTGAACCAAGATACTTCATCATAAGCCACTATCCTATGGAAACAAATGCATTGATAACGATGAATGCGGCCCAACGCCTGCCAGCATCGTAAGTTGTTTTAAACTCGAAAAATGAGTGCCCATTCCAAGGGCAGAAAAATTGATCCTTTTGGCGAGTCAGCTTCCCTTCATTGCCTACGATAAAAAAATGCGTCCCAGGTGTCGCCGGACGCATGTTCAATTGAATTCAACACAGTGGACGGCGCAAACTAAGTCTTGTTGTATATTCAGCCGTCCGAGTTGGCTTCGCTAACTTTGCTTTCTACGGCGGATCGCCAAAATGGCGAACCCGGATAAGCCGAGGAATCCAAGGGTGACCGGTTCGGGAACCGCAGTGAGAATCGTCCTGTTTTGTCCTGAATCGTAAACAACGTTTACTGAGCCGCTGCCATTATATCCAACAATC
>DASYYL010000100.1:0-13355 GCA_035933915.1 Verrucomicrobiia bacterium | reverse complement strand
GTTTCGAGCACACACCGAACAAAAATGTAACACGGAAACAGCGGCTCAATCACCCGCACCAACCCGCGCCGTGTCGCCCGCTCCACGCGCAACTGCGGATGAAATACTTCCAACTGGAGGTTTTTCCTCAAATTCGCCGCTGCAATGTGCTCGTGCTTGGGCTTTGTTCGCGCGCAATACCAAGCTGGATTCGGTGTTTGCATTAATTTAATTCACCGTAAATCTTCGTTTCTCGCACAGCGTAAGTGTATTTGCCTATTTTTAATATACCCTATCATTCGGATAGCTACTTAGATGCCGCTCGCCAAATTTCTGCTCCAGATGATTGGGTTATCTGTCAAAACTACGCCTACACATTGCCACAGCACTGTTACTTCTGCAATCAGGAGGGCTCACTGAATGTGGCCAAGGGGATTACCTTATAATTATTGGGACGGGATATACACTATCCGGCCAAAGCCAACCCGATTCTAAATTATGCCCGGTGCCCGTTGTCGCAAGGCTGCCAATATTGGCAGAAAACAGGCTTTACCTTTTGGGATACGAAAAAACGAATGCTATCAAGGCTGCAACGGAACGTTCTCAACATGAAACGAATATTCTCCCGGCCATAGCCCATTGCATCGCGTTGAATTTCAATTGGCATTCTTATCGTGACTGCTTCGGTTCTGCTTTGGTCTGTAAGCTACCATTTGCTAAATCAGTCCTTCCAAGCTTCTTACAAGCATCCAAAACGAAAGTATAAGAAACAAAAACCATATTCCCGGCGCATTTGCAATCGGGAGATAGCCCTTATTTTAAGCCAAGTAAAAACCCTATATAATCTGGACGCTCTCCGCAGGAAAAGGCTCAGGCCTACGACTCGCGCCGACGTTTTGGCGTTCGACCCAATTAGATGAGTACCGAATTAGCTCCGCAGCGCTGCTTAACTTTAGTTTGCGTTTGATATTCTCGCGGTGCGTCTCAACGGTCTTTATACTCAGGTGCAGTTTGGCGGCAATGTCCCGGCTATTTACGCCTGCCCCCAGCAACTGAAAGACCTGCAATTCCCGATCGGTTAGGTTACCCAGGCCCTCGCGCTGGAAACCCGATTTTCTCCCGGCCATTTGGTGCAGCGCCAGCGCGGCGACTTTTGGGCTCACGTGGAATTGCCCGGCCAGCACAGCCCGGATAGCGGCCGGGATGCCGGAAGCAGCCTGGTTTTTCATTAAAAATCCCCGCGCACCCGCCTTCAGAGCCCGCTCTGCATATAGCGTTTCATCACATTGCGACACAACCAGCACCGGCAATAACGGATGCTCCTGCGACAACTGTTTGATAAAATCCAAACCACAACCGTCCGACAATAGAATATCCATCAGCAGCAAGTCTGGTTTACAGACTGTCAATTGGTCTCGTGCTGCGACGGTGCCCTCAACAGCGCAAATGCAATTGAGGTCTTTTTCACGATTGATTATGCGAATCAATCCTTCCCGCACCAGGGGCTGGTCATCAACGATTAGGATTTCAGCTTTTTTTTGTTTATAAGCATTTGCCATTGCCGTTTCTGAATTAAGTTTTTTATTTAGACTGAATTTGCCCGCTCACTTCCTGACCCCATAAACAGAACTGCCGGAACCATTAGAGGCGGACAGGAAATTCACTTAGCCATGCTCAGGAACTATACCTAAAAGCCGGGATCCTGTCAACTGAGAGCCTTTAAAATCTCGCCAACACGTGCAGACGGCACCGGAAAACGTTCCAGTGCCCGTAAATCTCAATCCGCTATCGTTGAACCGGATATACGGGCACGGTAACTGCTTTAATCGTTTCCGTAACTGATTATGACACACGAAGCCATAAAATACACAGGTTGCATTGACTCCGCGTCTGAATTGGGAAAATGGGCAAAAATCGTGGCTTTGGTTCGAAATTTCATAAAGAACCACATCCCAGAGGGTTATCAGGATCAAAACGGCTTCCATTTCGGCATCGAACGGGCAGAATAGTACGCTTTATGGCGTGATTTGAGGGTCGCCCGCCGTACCGCGATAGTCGGACCACCGAAACGGTGTCCAATTCCCGTTGACTTGGTTGTCCCACTTTTAGACACACTAGCCGTTACTGACACCGACCAATGCCGATTTTAACTTTCAGCCCTGCAGTTCCGGGTCGTCTGTAGTCGTTCTCTCGTTTTAAAACCCTGACGATTCTACAAAATCAAAGGCAGTAAAGATGTTTTTTCTTTTGATCAGACCGCGCAACAGCCATTTTACAAGCATGTCTTTCCTGCTTTACAATCTGATGGTCATGGCAATAGCCGTGGTTATCTTCTGGTTGTTGAGCGGCTTTGATTCGCGGTTGACCGGCCAGGGTCCGGCCGATTTTACACGGCGGTCTTTGCGTTGCGGGATTTCGCTATTCGTCGTTGAGGCCGGATTTTATTGGCTTTGGCAGTATTGGGTCTACGGAGACTGGTCAGCCGGGATTTTCTACCTGGCTACGCTCGTACCGCTCTCGTTGCTTTGGGCTGGGTGCATTAGCGAGGCGGGTGCACAGTATTTTTGTTTGGGAACAGCCATCGAAGTTTTGGAAAAATAATGCGAAGCCGAGCCGGTAGATTTTGAGGCCTGGCTAAAACTTGCCGAGGTTTACGGCGTGCATTGCGTAAACCTTGCGATGGCCGAAATAACTATTCGACGCATCGGAGCCAATTCAGCCTTCAACACCGAACAAAAGCAACAGGCGCAAAATCGGTTCCAGGAATGGCGCCGGCGATAACAGAGCTGTGACCATGAGAGAGCGAAATCGGTGAAGCCTCCGATCACTTCCTTCGCCGCTTTAGCGCAATCTTGAAACTGCGCACGGCCAGGACGGTAAGAAGCACGATAAAATAGGAAAAAAATATCTCCGATACCTAAAACTCAGAGGGGTTGTCCGCCCGCGTTATCACGCCGGGATCAACGCGCGAAAGCTTGATAATTTCTCCGGCGCAAGACCGTCAACAACCATATAGAGGAAATACGCTGAAATGAGGAGCAGGACGACCCCCGTCGCGGCAACCCATACCGGACCAATCGGCTGGGACTTGCGGTGTATGTAAATGTGTTGCTGCGCCTTAGCGCCGACTGACTGCCACAACCCAAGAATGCCTTCCAATGGATTTGACGCAAGATTTATTTGAAATCATAAGTCACCCTCCCAGATACGCGCTCTTGACCTTCGGATTCTGCCGCAACGCAGCCGAACTTCCCTGCAGGACCACTTTTCCGGTTTCAAGGACATACGCGAAATGGGAAATTTCCAACGCCAGGTTCGCGTTTTGCTCCACAAGCAAAATGGTGAGGTTTTGTTCGCGGTTGATTTCGACAATTTTCTCGAAAATGGTTTTGACCAGAAGCGGCGCCAGGCCGAGTGACGGCTCGTCCAGCAGTAGCAGCCGCGGCCGGCTCATGAGCGCCCGTCCGATCGCGAGCATCTGCTGCTCGCCGCCGCTTAACGTCCCGGCAATCTGCTTTTCCCGTTCTTTCAATCGCGGGAATAATGCAAATACCCGAACAAGTTCCCGCCGGATGGTATCCCGGTTTTTCTCCAAATAGGCCCCGAGTTGCAAATTTTCGTGGACGGTCAAATTCGCAAAAATCATCCGTCCCTCAGGTGATTGCGACACGCCAAGCGCGACAATCCGGTGCGGTGGCAACCCCGCAATGTTTTGGCCTTCATAGGAAATCTCACCCGATGCGGGCTTAAGCAGGCCGGAAATCGTTTTGAGCGTGGTCGTTTTGCCCGCGCCGTTTGCGCCGATGAGCGTGACGATTTGGCCGTTGGGCACCGAGAGGGAAATGCCGTGCAGTGCCGCAATGGCGCCATAATTGACGGCGAGATTTTTAATTTCCAGCATGGGGCGTTTTGGATTCCTCTCCTAGATAGGCCTCGATCACTTTGGGATTGGCGCGAATTTCAGCCGGCGCCCCCTCCGCAATTTTCACACCATAGTCCAGGACGGCGATGCGGCTGCAAATCCCCATGACCACTTGCATGTCGTGCTCAACCAGAAGAATCGAGATTTGAAATTGCCCCTTCACGAATTGGATGAGGCGCATGAGATCAACCTTTTCATTAGGGTTCATGCCTGCGGCGGGCTCGTCGAGCAGGAGCAGCTTGGGTCGCGTGGCCAGCGCGCGAACGATTTCCAGCCGCCGCTGGTCGCCGTAACTGAGGCTATTGGCCATGGCATCGCGAAATTTCCCGAGACGAAAAATTTCTAGCAATTCAAAAACACGGGCCCCGACGTCTTTTTCCTCCTCAAAATATCCTTTGCCCCGCCAGAGAGCGTGCCGGGCGTCGCCGCGCAACCGCAAGTGGAATGCGGCGCGCACGTTATCGAAGACGCTGAAGGACGGGAACAGACGGATGTTTTGAAAGGTCCGCGCGATGCCACCGGCGGTAATTTGATGCGGCTTTCGTCGAGCAAGCGACTGATCATCGAAGAAAATGCCGCCGGCAGTAGGCTGATACACGCCGGTGATGAGATTGAAGACCGTAGTTTTCCCCGCGCCGTTTGGGCCGATGAGACCAATCAGTTCGTTGTGGCCGATTTCAAGGTCAAACGATGAAACAGCGGTCAAACCACCAAATCGGATCGTTGTTTTTTCCAGGCGCAATAGCATAGAAAAATTAAAAAGGAAAAAGTTTTTGCGGACATTATTCGGATTTCACTTTGGATTTTTTCTTGGCGGAAATGACGATGGCGCCGAGGATTCGCTTTAATTCCAGACATTCATCCAATAACGGCTGCAAACGCGAACGAGAAACGACTTCGGCGGTTGCCAGCAATCGCAACTGGTAATGCGTTTCTCGCGCTTCTTTCAGCGAGATTTTGTTTTTGCTTATAAAATCCGCCCGGCTTTGCGCCGCCTGTGCTTCTTCCACATTTGAACCAATACTTGTACCACAGCGCAGCAATTGCCGCCCCAGAGTCGCGGTCACCCAGGATTTTTTTTCAAGAAACTGGCAAAGTTTTATAATGCGGACAGCGAATTTGAATGTTCTCTCTTCGATGTCGCGTAAAGGTTCGTCTATATTGTTCATGTTTTCGTTCCTTTTTCCTTTTTACATTTTAATTGTAAACAGGCCCCGGGGCCTCGTGAGCATGAGCACCACCAACAATAGCGAATAAATAATCATTCGCGTGTTCCCGATCCAACTGAGCGGATATTCGGAACTGAATCCGGGAATGCGCTCAATGTCCTGCAACGAACGCAGGCCTTCGGGCAACAGCGTCAGTAGAATCGCGGCCAGGACCACGCCGGGCGTGTTACCCATGCCTCCGAGAATCACCATCACCACGATTTCAATCGATTTCATATAACCGAACCCGTCCGGCGCCAGATATTGCTTGGAATGCGCGTACAGGCCACCCGCGATACCCGCAAAAAACGCGCCAATGACAAATGCGGTGACTTTATATTTAACAGGATTGATGCCCACTGCCGCAGCCGCGATTTCATCGTCCTGCACCGCAATAAAACCGCGCCCGTAAGTCGAATGAACCAGCGCGACAATGACGTATATAGCCACAGCGGCAATACCAAAGGCCCAAAAAAAATTGGTCCAGCCGTGATAAACCTGGTATCCGCGCGCGCCGCCAACGGCATCCATGTTTTGAAGCACGACGACAATGATTTCGCCGAAGCCGAGTGTGAGGATGGCCAGATAATCGCCGCGCAACCGGAGGGTTGGGATACCGACGATCAAGCCGGCCAGGGCGGCGAGTAATCCGCCCGCGACGAGCGCCCATGGAAAGACCACGGCCGCCAGGACCGGGCTGAAGCTCGAGAACTGATTCGTGATAACCGCCGCGGTGTAGGCGCCCACCGCCATGAATCCCGCGTGGCCCAGCGAGAACTGCCCGGTGTAGCCGTTAATCAAATTCAGGCTGACGGCCAGGATAATATTGACGCCAATGTCGTACGAAACGTAAAGCCAATAGGTCTGGATGTGCTTTTCAAAAAGTGAGACAACAAAACAGGCCAGGACAATTGCAAACAGGGTGAATTTGGGAGAGTTGCCGGCAAGTTCAATCACAGAAAGCGAGAAAGTTTTTGCTCGTCGAATAAATTGTCGTAAGCCGTTCATTTCGAGTTACACCTTTTCAATGTCCTTTTTGCCCAGTAACCCGGAGGGCTTGATGAGCAGAATGACGATCAGCACGGCAAACGCGATCGCGTTGCGATAAGTTGACGAAATATATGCGGCGACGAACGTTTCGACCGTGCCGATTATCAGTCCGCCCAGGGCCGCACCAGGCAGGTTTCCGATGCCTCCCAGAACGGCGGCGCAGAAGGCCTTGAGCCCAGGCATGATGCCCATGAGCGGATCAACCGCCGGATAGAGAACCGCAAATAAAATTCCCGCAGCCGCCGCCAGCGCCGAGCCCAGGCCGAATGTGAAGGAAATAATCACGTTGGTGTTGACGCCCATAAGCGCCGCGCCCTCGGGATTGAACGACAGGGCGCGCATCGCCATACCGGTTTTCGTCTTGAGCACAATGAAGCGCAATATAATCAGCAGCGCCACAGTGACCGCGAGGACGATGATTTGGTTGCTGGTCACTCTCAATCCACCTGCTCCGATGGAATACTGCGGAATCAATTTTGGAAATGGTTTCGGAGCCGCGCCAAAGACGTTTTGTCCGCCGTATTCGAGAAACAGGGATATGCCGATAGATGTAATCAGCACCGCCAGTTTGGGGCTGTGCCGCAGGGGCCGATATGCGAACCGTTCGATCAGGATTCCCAACGCGGCGCAAATGACCATCGAGCCTGCCATCACCACTAGCGTGCTCAAAATCGAGGGCGTGGGCAAAAAAGCCTCGACCCTGGGCGTAAGGTAGTAACCCGCAAAGGCTCCGATCATGAACACATCGCCATGCGCGAAGTTTATGAAACGGAGGATGCCATAGACCATCGTGTAGCCCAGCGCGATGAGCGCCAAAATGGAGCCAAACGCAAGTCCGTTGATAAGTTGTTGGAGAAATTCGGTCACGCTTGCATTTACGATTTACCGCCAATCGTAAAACAAAAAACAGAATAAATACTTCGGCTGCAAACCGCAAGGCAGGGCAAGAGTTTGGCGAAATGAATTTGGGCAGGCTCTAAATTCATTCTCCCTTCCTTTTGTAGATAATGAACCGCGTCATCGCCCGGGCTGTTTGGTTCTGGTAAAAGTCCGGCTCGGGCATTTCGTCAACCCTGGGTGAATCGTGGACACTTAGGTTAATGGTTTCATAATGTCGTTTCAGGTTCTCGGGCAACGGGATCGGCGGATAAAAAAAAACGTCCGAGATGCTTACCGATAATATCCATTCGGGCAGGGGCTGGAACGGAGACGGTGAGAAGCGGGCATCGACGATTTTTAACCGGGCGTAAAACATCAAAGGAAATTCGGGGTTCCACGATACTACAGTATCTCCGGGCTTTGCCTCCTTTTGAAAGAAACCGAGCACGTCAGTGAATCGGTCCTGGTAAGGCGTCAGCGAGCTAAAAATAAAATTTGCCAGCGGTGAACGCAGGGGAATTTGCCCGGCAAATGGGTCGGTCGCCACGGAAAACACGTTGCTCAAGCATTGGATAATCAGGAGCGCCACAGCCACAGCCGTCCAACGAACATAACGGAATAGCCAGGCGCCAACGAGCAGGCACATGGCCGGCAACACGGGAAGCAGATACCGTAAATAGCCGCCTGGCATAATCAAAAGGACCGGCGTATAGAGAAACGGCAGAAGGAACAGATACCATTCAAAGCTGGTCGGCACAGCCGGCTGATTTTTCGATTGCGACACAGTGGGCTGTTTCGAAAAGCGCTTTATCAGCCAGCCAGAGATGGGCAGCAACACGACGCACCAGGGAAAAAAGTAAAATTGAAATTGCACAACGTAAAATCGAAGTGTCTTTGTCCAGGGATCATGCGGTTCAGCCGAGGCCTGCCGCCAAACTTCCGAATACAGGAGCCAGGGCGCTGCAATCAGGAACAGAACGCCCAGGCTAATCAAGAGCGGCAGCACGGAACTCTTCTCCTGGCGAAACAAGTTCCACATCAAAACCAGCAGCAAAGGAACATTGGCGGCGGCGATGGTGTAATTACAATGAAACTGGATAAGCAGCCCCGCCAGGATAAGCCATGCGCCCTTGGAATTGGTATTGAAGATCGCCATCTCAAACAACTGGACGACCATTCTCCCTCTCCTGGGGGAGAGGGCCGGGGTGAGGACGGACTCTTCACAGCCGGACGAGGCTCTGGCTAACCGGTTTATGGCAAGTATTTGGTAAATGCCATAGAGCAACAGGATTTCAGCGAAAACAGTTATCGAATAATAGCGACACTGCCGGATGTGCAATAAAAACACCTCCGACGTGCCCAGAAAGAGCATCGCGGCAATAGCAATGCGGTGCGACCGATACATTTTCCACGCCGCTGCGCCCAATGCCGCTACAGTGAGCCAGCCAATGAACGCGAACGGCGCGCGCCCCGCCCATGTCGTTTCGCCAAACACGGCAAACGAAGCAGCCGTCACATACTCCGGCAGCCACGGCGACCACGTCCAAACTCCATCGCGCGCGTCAAACTTATCGCCGTGCAACGAGATGTGGTTAACCCCGTCATCCACTTTCGGAACACCGAATTTCAAAACGTTTCTGGCCAGGACGGCATTTTCCGCCTCGTCCGCCCAGAACAGCCGGCCATCCAAATTACAAAACGCCAAAAAGAAACCAGCTGCCCCCAGGAACAAATAGATACATGCAATCCCAATGACGCGCGGTCGAAGGCCAATGTCACTCTTAGTGTTCATTCTTCAATCTATAAATGACGAATGGCGTCATGCTTCCGGCGGTTTGAAGCTCATACGCTTCCGGCTCCGGTATCGTATCCACCTGGGTCGAATTGTGGACCTTCACCGTGATCTTTTCGTAACGGGACTTTAACGCTTCAGGCAATTCGTGCTTTTGATACAGGTCACCAGTTGCGCTTTCGGGCAAGATCCAATTTGGCAACGGCTGAAACGGGTCGCGCGTCAGGCGTCCATCAACGATTTTTAGATACGTGTAAAAAGCCAGTGGAAATTCCGGGTCCCACGAAAGCACAGTATCGGCAGGCCGCGCATTGTCGTGAAAAAACTTAAGCAAATCAGTCAACCGATCCGCGTAAGGCAACAATGAGCTGAAAAGAACATCAGCAAACGGAGAGCGCATGGGATATTCTTTTCCGAATGGGTCGGTCGCCACGGCCAGCAAGTTGGTCAGGCATTGCACCATTAATATGACACAGACAACCGCCGTCCATTTAATGTACCGAAAGAGCCAGACCGCGACCAATAGACAGGCAATCGGCAGAAGCGGCAACAGATACCGGGAAAACGCCAGGGGCATGATTAAAAGAACAGGTACATACAAAATAATGAGGCCCACGAGATAGTGCTCAAATTGCGCAATAATCGCGGGCGCTTTCGGTGACCCATCGATCGCGTACCCACTTGCCTGATTGGTCTTCCCGTTTGTCCTTCGAAACCATCGGCCGAAAACTCTCCAGGTGGCCGCGGTGCAAACCGCCCAGCCACAAATCGGCAGCAGGACGAAGCACCAGGGGAAAAAATGAAAATGAAATTGCCAGGCATAAAACCGAATGAGATGCATCCAGATATCGCGTCCTTCAGCTGAACCTTGTCGCCAAATTTCGCTAAATAACAACCAGGGCACAGTAAGCAGAATGAAAATTCCGAAGCATAGAAGCAATCGCCGAAAAGCGCCGCGATCCTGACTGAACAATCTCAAAGCCAGCCAGACGAGGACCGGACCATTGGCGATCGCACAGGTATAGTTACAATAAAACTGCACCAGCAACCCCGCCAAAATGAACCATGAGCCGCTCTTGTTTTTGACGAAAATTTGATAAAGGCCATAGACCAACACAATTTGAGCCAAAACAGTGATGGAATAATAACGGCATTGCCGGATATGCAGCAGAAACACTTCCGACGTTCCCAACAACAACATAGCAGCTAGGGCGACACAATGGCTCCGATAAATTTGCCATGCTGCGAAGCCCAACGCGATGACCGCGAGCCAACCAATGAACGTAAACGGCGCGCGGCCAGCCCATGTCGTCTGACCAAAAACGGCAAACGAACCCGCCGCGATATAATCCTGCAACCACGGCGACCACGTCCAAACTCCATCGCGGGCGTCGAATCTGTCTCCGTGGATTGAGATGTGATTGACGCCATCGTCCACTTTGGGCACGCCAAACTTCAGGACATTCCGCGCCAGCAGGGCTGTTTCCGCTTCGTCGCCCCAGAACGGGCGGCTGTCCAGGTTGCAAAACGCGAGAAAGAAGACAAGCGTCGCCAGCCCCAGATACAAGCCAGCAGTGGCAATGATCCTGGGCCGGAACGAACTGCCCATTTCAATTTGTTTCATTTCGCCGGGACCGCAAGTGTTCAACGCGCGTGATTGAGTATTTCACCGCGCGACGTTCCTGCTCGACCCAACCGTGCAACATGTCCGCATCATACCGGAAGAGCAACTGCGCGTCCGCTTCCCGAAACTCGCGGAAATACATCCGGTCCGTTTCCAGGAATGCGGCGAAGGCGCTCATGCCGACCGGTTTTTTATGGCCGTCAAAATATCCGCAATCACTTCGCCTTTCGGCTTCGCGCCTAGATTCCCCTTGCCATGCAAGCGTACGCTGATGTTTCCCGCCTCCATATCGCGCCCGCCAATCACGAGCATCGTATGGACCTTTGCCCTTTCGGCCTCCTGGATTTTGCCGTTGATTTTATTGGACGAATAATCGGATTCGGCGCGGACGAAATTACCGCGCAGTTCATTCACGATTTGCTTCGCGTAGTTCACGAGTTTTTCATCGTCGCCAATCGTCATGACCCTGACCTGTTCCGGCGCAAGCCAGAGCGGAAAATTCCCGGCGTAATGCTCGATCAAAAATCCGATGAACCGTTCGTGCGTCCCCAGCGGGGCGCGATGGATGCACAACGGCGTCTTTTCGGAATTATCGCGGTCGCGATAGACGAGCCCGAATTTTTTCGGCACGGCGAAATCCACCTGGTTGGTGGCGATGGTAAATTCACGGCCAATAGCGCTCCAAACCTGCACATCAATCTTCGGGCCGTAAAACGCAGCTTCATTCGGCACTTCCACAAAATTGATGCCGGAGTTTTTCAGGACATCCCGCACCATGTTCTCGGTTTGTATCCAGAGCTCAGGTTCGTTGACAAATTTCTGGCCGAGTTTGGCCGGATCATGAGTACTGAAACGCATCTGATATTGCGCCAGACCAAAAATCTTGAAATACTTCAGATACATTTCGTTGACGGCATTGAATTCCTCCGAGAACTGTTCCGGTGTGCAATAAATGTGCGCGTCATTCATGTTCAATGCGCGAACACGCATGAGGCCAAACAATTCGCCGCTCTGCTCGTAACGATAGCAGCAGCCGTATTCCGCCAACCGCAACGGCAAGTCGCGGTAACTGTGCGGCTCCGCCGAGAAAATGCGGTGATGATGCGGGCAATTCATCGCTTTGAGGTAGTAGCGCTCGACGTTCCCTGCTCCATTCTCTTCCTCACCTTTTTCCTTTAGCTCCAGGGGCGGAAACATGGACTCCTGATAGAGCGGAATGTGCCCGCTCGTAATGTACATTTTTTCGCGCGCAATATGCGGCGTCTTCACCCGCACATAACCGGCGGCAAATTCGGTTTCCTTGGCCAGTTTCTCCAATTCCTCGACGATGGCCGTGCCCTTCGGCAGCCAGAGCGCGAGGCCAGGCCCGACATATTCGGTGTCGATGGCGAATAGGCCCATTTCCGCGCCGATTTTGCGGTGGTCCCGTTTTTTCGCCTCTTCAATCATCGTGAAGTAAGCGTCCATCTCGGTCTTGTTCTTGAAGGCGGTACCGTAAATGCGCTGGAGCTGCGGATTGCGTTCATCGCCTTTGTAATAGGCGCTGGCCACGGTGGTGAGCTTAAACGCGCCGATATTGCCCGTGCGCATTACGTGCGGCCCGGCACAGAGATCGAGAAAATCCCCATTTTTAAAATAGGAAATAGGCTCGCCCTCCGGAATAGCTTCCAGGTTGCCGATTTTGAATTTGCTGGGATTGCCCGGACGCTCGCCCAAGCCGCCAAGGCGACCGCTTTCGGAGTCTTTCATGGCCTGCTCACGGGTCACGACGATTTTCTCAAATGGGTTGTTTGCCTTGATCTCCTTTTTCATCTCCTCCTCGATTTTCGGAAAGTCTTCCGGCGAGATGCGGTGTTTCAGATCAACGTCGTAATAAAATCCGTTTTCGACGGGCGGGCCGGCGGCGAATTGGGCGTCCGGCCAAAGGCGCAGGATGGCCGTGGCCATGACGTGCGCGGCCGAATGGCGAATGCGCTCCAACTCAGTCATTTTGGCCCGGTCATCAAGTGTCTTGCGGTCTTCCATATGTTAAGAACAAACATGGGAACAGAAATCGGCCTAAAAGACAAGTTTGCAACAAGATTACGCTTTTCAACAGAGCCCCGATCGCGAGGGAGTGGGTGGGCTAATCTCCGCTTGCTCACGCGCGCGGCTCTGTTCAATTAGCGTCCGGTTGCGTCCAACGGCCTCGCGCACAGCCCCGTAAAACCGCTGATTGCGCCGCTGCGCGCAGCGCGCCGTCCCTGCCAACGGCATCAACAAACCCGGACGGCTTCGATTCCCAGGAGCGCGGCCAGCTTCTGCAGCTTGTCCGTAATATGTCCCACGCCCACAGCGCAGTGATGGGCGGGACCGTGAAGGTTCCAGTTTTCCACAAATCTTCGCGCGCCCAGGCTGAAACGATAGCGGCTGTTGGTATTGCCAATTTGCAATATCGGACCGGCAACCGATTCGCCTTCGGCCATCAAGAACTTCAATTTGCCGTCCACCGTTTGCACCACCGAAAGCAAAGTGACTGGCCCGTGCCTGACGCACATTTCCACCGACAAGCCGCGCCCCACCTTGCCATGATAGACTTGAAGCGGCCGCACTTTGGTCTTACCCTCGGCAATCGCAATATGCCCCGGTCCGTCATGCCCCATCAGCACGATGTCATCGTTAAAATCCATCGCGTAGTATTCGGTGAATGAGCCGCCGACTCCAAAGGTATCCATGATTTTCATCGCCTGGGCATTCTTGATTTCAAATTCGCCGGCCACGGGAATACCGCGCGCGGTCAATAACGAATTGCCCAAAATGATGGAACTGATGGCATCCTCATTTTCCGGCTGGCCGGTGCCGCGGTAATAGTAGGCGAGAGAGCCGAGATCGTGATTCTTCACCAGGCGATCCAGCGCCACC
>DASYYL010000055.1:0-1979 GCA_035933915.1 Verrucomicrobiia bacterium | reverse complement strand
GACAGGCACGCCGTGGCTGCCGGCGGATTGTTCCCCAAAATGCCTTGGGCAACGAACGTTTACGTCGCTGATTGCTTCAGAAACAGCGAGGATTCAAAGTTGGCGGCGTATGCTTTGCAGGGCCTGATCAACCAAACTTCGGCGGAAGTATTTGTCCTGGATGGGCCATTCGACATGCAGCAGCTTAAATTCTCCGGAAAACCGTTTGAAAAACTCGACACTTTTCAGGGCGACGACTCCGGCTTGCTGAATCTTTTTCAGAAATATCAGGGACAGGTCAAGAAGATGTTTGTCTATGATTCGGCAAAGGATTGGACTTGGTGTCTGGCTTTGATGATGAGTGCGCAGCAACAAGGAATTCCTGTTACCGAGCCGGTCAAAGACGAATTAATTTCAAAATTCGGCTGGAAGGGGGAAGTTGTGGACTTGCGAACCAAGTGGGCAAACGACATCGCGGCCTACGACTGGGCGCTGGCTAATTTGATGCCCAACTGCAACAAGCAAGTGGTTTTCACGCCACGCATGCGATACCGGATGTGTGATTACGTCGTGGCCAGCAAGGGTTTTGCTTTCTGGCTGAATTTTAAAGATCCCGTTGAGCTTCAGGAAGTGAAGAAGATTTTTAGCACGCCGGGATATGGTGTCGGCACATCGTTGATGAGTTATGCCAGTGACGGCGATTTCGCCAACGAAATTGCCAATCCTTATGGCATCGGTTATGTCGTAACGGGTTACAATGCCAATGGCAGTTTCTGGTCGAGTTTTCCGGATAAAACCTATCCACAGCAGGCCCCGGGCAAGGCCGTTGAAGCTGAACCCGGCAAAGTGTATGTCTCCTTTGGGTGGAGCGATGGAAGCAACCTCTCCTTCGACCAATTGCCGATTTTTGACTTGTGGCACAACAAGGCCCGCGGAACCGTGCCGGTCGGAACGACGCTTAGCCCGACATTGCAGGAACTGAATCCGACTCTTCTGGACTGGTATTATTCTCAAACAACAACAAATGATGATTTGGAGTGTGCGGTGAGCGGCATTCAATACATTTTCCCAAAAGACTATAACGACAAGATGTTTCCGGCGTGGTGTAAATTGACCAGGGAGTGGAGCCATGATGCCGGCTTTCTCAACATCGGTTTCAACCCGAAAGACCTGCCAAAGGATAAATTAAACACGTTCATGAGACTATGCGGTTCCAATTTTGGCATCATTCAGCTTGGTCATCCGGCAACTGTTCGGGGAGCGCAGCTAGGGGGCACAGAACCTGAAGAAGCTTTATACAATAACTGCGTGAAGCTTGGGCAACCCAATCCCCGGGAGCCGGTATTTTTGAGCCTTGACTGCACCGTGGCTGCTTTCGTGGGAAAGGGAGGCGGCTATACCGCCATCAAAAATGTCGTTGACCGTCTTGAAGCGAAATTCCCAGGCCGTTATGTTTTTCTGTTGCCCAAGGATCAGCTGGCAACCATGCGGAATTACTATCAACCGCAGAAGCCAAAATAATAAGTTAACAGATACTGCGGAGATTTCGATTGCTCGTGGTTTACGGCCGCCGCTCAAAACTTTGTCCAGCGATTAATGCCCGCCGTGGCCGCCGCCACCGCCATCAAATCCTCCGCCATGATGACCACCACCGTCGAATCCGCTGTGATGATGTCCGGAATTATTGCCGGGATTTGTGTCTGGAGGATTCGGGTTGTTGCCGTCCATGAACCACCAGCAGCCTTTGGCCGATGAACCGCGTTTGCGCCGTCCGCGCGTTGAGAAGTAAATGAACAACGCCACCGGCAGGCCGATGATTAAAAAGATGTAAAGCGGTTCCATTTTAATTTTCTGCGGTAGGGCGGTGCTGCGTCGCCGCCCTGACTTTTATTTGGGCAAAGGCGCAGCTTTGCCCTACCAGGGTTTTGAATAGGCCTGCCGTCGCTCTTTGTCCAGCAGAATCGGAAATGGCAATTGTAGCCGCGACTTTTAAGTCGCGC
>DASYYL010000201.1:0-4713 GCA_035933915.1 Verrucomicrobiia bacterium | reverse complement strand
AGACGCCTGAGCTTGGCGGCTTGTTCTCCACCTACACAGTCAACACCCCGCAATTGGACGCAGAAGTGGATCGCGAAAAAGCGAAAACCGAGGGCGTGCCGCTAGGCAATCTTTTCGACACATTGCAGATATATCTCGGCTCGCTCTACGTCAACGACTTCAACGATTTTGGCCGCACTTATGAAGTGATCGCGCAGGCCGATTCGCCATTCCGCGAGCATCCCGACTACATTGCCCGGCTCAAGACCCGCAACGATCGCGGCCAAATGGTCCCGCTGGGCACGCTCGTCAAGGTTACGGAAACCCATGGCCCGGACCGTGTCATGCGTTACAACGGCTATCCCGCCGCGGAAATCAACGGCGGCCCGGCGCCCGGTTACAGTTCGGGCCAGGCCGAGGCGGCGATGGCGAAAATCGCCCAGGCAAATCTCCCGCGGGGAATGTCGTATGAATGGACCGACCTCACCTTTCAACGGATTTTGGCGGGCAACACCACCATCTATGTCGGTCCCTTGTGCCTGCTCCTCGTGTTTCTAGTACTAGCGGCGCTTTATGAAAGCTTTCGCCTGCCTCTGGCCATCATTCTAATCGTGCCCATGTGTCTGCTGTTCGCGATCACCGGCGTGTGGCTCAAAGGCAGCGACAATAATATCTTCACTCAAATCGGTTTTATCGTGCTCGTCGGTCTCGCTTGCAAGAACGCCATTCTCATCGTCGAGTTCGCAAAACGAAAGCAGGACGAAGGGCTTTCGCCGTTCGCCGCGGCAATCGAAGCCTGCCGCCTGCGCTTGCGGCCCATCCTGATGACCTCCATTGCCTTTATTGCCGGCGTTTTCCCGCTCGTCGTCTCGCACGGCGCCGGGGCCGAAATGCGCCAGGCGATGGGTATTGCGGTCTTTTCTGGAATGATCGGGGTGACCTTGTTCGGGTTGTTCCTGACGCCTGTGTTCTATGTGACGCTGATGAAACTTGGCGGGGCAAAAAAGACCGCCCATGAATCAGACCGTATGGGTTTGGGAGCAGCCGGAGCCGCTGCGGGAGTCGTCTTGTTCCTGACCTTGTTTTCGGCGCCATCTGCACGCGCAAACTGGCTGGAAGTGGGGCCGGACTACAAACCATTGACCAATTCAATCCCGGCCACTTACAAGGCTGCCGGGATGGGTACATGGGAACAAGGCCATCCCATCGACAATTTGCCGAAGGGAGCCTGGTGGGAAATTTTTGGCGATACAAAATTGAACGCGCTGGAAGCGCAAGCCGTCCAGGCCAACCAGGAACTCAAGGGAGCGCTCGCGCGCCTGGAACAATCGCGTGACACCGCCCGCGTCGCGCGCGGGCAATTGCTCCCGCAAGTGAATTTGGACCCCGGCTATAACCGCCAGCGTTATTCTCCAAATGACCAGCCAAGCTTCGGGCCGCTCACGGCCAACACGTTCAGCACGCCGCTGGATTTCAGTTATGAAGTGGACCTATGGGGACGCGTGCGGCGCTCGTTTGAAAGTTCGCGCGCCGACGCCCAGGCATCCCTGGCCGACTATTACAACGTTCTCCTTACGCTTCAGTCTGACGTGGCGCAAAACTATTTCGCGTTGCGCGAACTGGATCAGGAAATGGTCATCGTGACCGGCACTGTCAGCTTGCGCAATGAACAGGTCCGGTTCGTTCGCAGCCGTTACGAAGGCGGCATCGGGAGCGAACTTGAAATTGCACAGGCGGAAACGGAACTGGCCACGACTGAAGCCGACGCCGCGTCGTTGGCCCGGCGCCGGGACGAATTGGAGGACGCTATCGCCATACTCCTTGGGAGCAATCCCTCCGATTTCCAGGTCGCGCAAAATACAAACGAATGGGCCCCAGAACCTCCGCAAGTCCCGGCAGGACTGCCCGGCGACTTGCTCGAACGTCGCCCCGATGTCGCGCAGGCCGAGCGACAGCTCGCCTCGGCAAATGCCAAGATCGGCGTCGCTAAGGCCGCTTTTTTCCCGGTCGTTACATTGACCGGTTCAGCAGGCTATCAAAGTGCCGACGTCAACTCCTTGTTCAATTGGGAAAGTCGCACCTGGAGCTTTGGTCCCGGCGTTTCGCTCCCGATTTTTGCCGGTGGCCGTAACCACGCCAACTACCGGCGTTCAAAGGCGGCGTATGACGAAGCAGTGGCTGCCTATCGGCAACAGGTGCTCGTGGCCTTCGGCGATGTCGAAGACAGCCTGGCGGATATCAGGCACCTTGGCGACCAGGCTGCGGCCCAGGATCGCGCAGTAACCAGCGCCCGCCAGTCCGCCGATTTAGCCGCTGAACGTTACCGTTCCGGCATCGTTAGTTACATCGAAGTGGTCGACGCAAATCGCGACACGCTGACTGCCGAACGCGCAGCGACACAACTCACCGGCCAGCGTCTAGTCGCCACAGTTCAACTAATCAAAGCTCTTGGCGGCGGCTTCAATGCCGGTCTCTTGCAGGCCCATCAGGTCGCGCGAAAAAGGCTATAAAGAATCGAGGGATTATGTTCAGGAACAACATTGGTTTCAGTTCGTTGGAGTCGCGAAAGCGGCCTCTTATTTCCAGATCTCCCTGGCAATTCGCGAAGGGAAGGAATTAATCAGAGCGATTTAATATTCGTTCGTACGCTGCCACTTACATCCCGTTCGGCCGAACGGCGAATGCCCTGGCTCAGCCCCGAAACACGATTATCACTCCGTAATCCACCATGATTTTTTGCGTTCCAACGTCAAAAATCTCGTAACTGATTGGATGAATGCCCAAAAGATTGGGCTCGCCGACCTCGTTCAAATAAGCCGTAACTTTTTCGTCAAACTTGTCGTGGCCCGACTCCATGCATTGCGCCCGGCGTATCGTGTGAACACGGATTCTCTTGTCTACGCCCTTGGCAATAGCATCCAGTGGCAGTTTGGGCTTCTCGATCAGCGGCGCTGCTGGCGTGGCATGCACCGGCACTTTGAGCCGCAGTTCCACCTTGGCGGCCGCGGAACTGGCGATAGCATTGACCGGGCCTGAACCTGGCGTTCCAATCGGTACTTCAGGTATGATGGGTTTGGTGGATTTTGCAGGAATTGTAATGTTTTCTCCGCACGTAGGACACCTGATTTGCTCCCCGGCGCCTTCGGCATCCACGGACAATTCCTGATCACAGTGAGGGCAGTTAAATACGATTTCCATAAGCTGAACAATCAGGCTGCACGCCCAGAGTACTCCCGCGCCCGCGCTCAAACCAGAAAAAAATCGCTCAAAATCATCGACGCAGCCCGGTCCAAATCGTCCACAATTGCAGCGTTGCCAAGCCACGCGCTTGACGTCCGCTCAAACTCGGCTCCGTAACCGGTCCGCACCAAAATGCTCTTTTTCACCCCTGCGTTCCAGCCACATTCCAAATCAATCAGCTTGTCGCCGATCATAAAGCTTTGCGACAAATCCAGGCCAAATTCATCGCGTGCATCGAAGACGAATCGCGGCGACGGTTTTCGACCGTAGCTCGAATCCTCGGGCTTCTCAGGCGCAATATAGATTTTCTCAATTTTGATGCCGTCACCAGCCAGGTCGTTGCACAATGCGTCGTTGACCTTGTTCACGTCCGCCATCGTGAAATATCCCCGGCCCACGCCCGATTGATTGGAAACAATAAACAGCTTAAAACCCTTGTCGCAGAGTTTTTTCAATCCCGTTCGCGTCGCGGGGAAAATTTTGATTTGGTCGGGACGGCTCAAATAATTGACTTCGGCAATCATCGTTCCATCGCGGTCAAGAAAAACGGCCCGGTTCATTTTGCAATTCTACGACAATGCGAAGCCTGGAACAATCAGGATGAGCATGGAGGAACCCAATTTTGCCATCTATCGCCACAAAAATGTAACGAAATTGAGCTTGACGATTACCAAAACAGGGCTATAAATGGCGTTATAAGTCATTAAAAAGTGTATCGGCCTGAATAAGCCGGCTAAGAGAAAGGAACGTGCGTGAAAACACTTCGTCGCTGTTTAATGGGCGGACTATTCTTCTTATCGTCCGCGATAATATTCACAGTGGGAATCAGGGCCTCCGCCCAAACCTCTGGCTCGAATTCCATACCGTTTGTCAGCATCCAGGCGACCCAACCCGATGCAACCGGACCGGCCAATCCCGGCGTATTTACGGTGTTTCGGCATGGCAGCACAAACCTGACATTAAACATCTATTATCAGATCAGTGGCAGCGCGTCGAATGGAGTGGACTATGCCCAAATCTCCAATTTCGTAAACATTCCTGGAGGCGCGATTTCCAACACGATCGTTATCACCCCGCTGGGCGATTTGACGTCCAATGAAGTTGTTAAGGCCGTGTTCCTCCAACTGGGCGCGTCGCCGTTGATGATTCCAGTCAATTATGAAATCGGCGCCCCCAGCAATGCCGAAGTATTTATTACCGGACCAAACATAAAATATCCCCCCGTTGTGAAAATCGTCAGCCCGACTGACGGTTCAGTTTTTTACACGCCCACCAACATTATGCTGATAGCCAAAGCCACCGTCCCTGCCGGTACTATCACAAATGTCGAATTTTTTTCCGGATCAACCGACCTCGGCCCGGGAGGCGAAGTCGTCCTCGATCCACCCGGCGTCAATGGAGTCACCGGACCAGTCTACATCCTGGATTGGACGAACCCTATTGTGGGCAGCGATTCTCTGACCGCTATTGCCACGGATAATAGCGGGGTTTCGA
>DASYYL010000218.1:0-41935 GCA_035933915.1 Verrucomicrobiia bacterium | reverse complement strand
AACGAGAATGTCATTGGTGCTTGGCAGGTTCGCCGTTTTAATGCGCGGGTTTGCCAGATACGGGAAATTCTGCTTCTTTCCGGTAAAGACGAAGTCACCAAAGGCGGTTGAATTCAAAAGATTGAACACGATCTCGTCCATCTGGTTGGCGGCGTCGTAAGACATCCGCAACGTCGCCAGGGCCGCGTCCACGATTGAGCCGCGATAGATGTCCACCTTCTTGTAACGGACAATGTCCGTCGTGAGAAAGAACATGTTGATCAGCTGGTCCTGGTCATCGCGGTCCACGCGAACCATGCGCGGCTCGCCGTCATCGCCGACGTAATAGCATTTGACGGGCTGCATGGTCGTGTTCTGCGCCACAGGCCGCTCATCCAGCTTGAGGTTCACCACTTCAAAGAAGAAATCCAGGAAATGGTTGGTAGCCAGCAGGTAGTTATTGAACAGTTCCACCCGCACGGATGCCAGTTGCTGGCGTACCGCCGGATCATCCTCCGCCCGTGCCAGAAATTCATTGCGCTGGCGGATTTTTTCGGGATTGGTTGTGGAATCGAGCAGTTCATTAAAGAACTTCGGCAGGGCTTCGCTCAGAAGCTCGCCGTTGATGGTGCGACCGCTGCAATACTTGGCGCGGGCGCCGAATGCGCGCAGTTTGACGCGCAAATCATTGACGGACATGGAACCAACGGACCGCAGCGTTGGCGGTTTCATGGTCCCGACACGGATGGTAGGGGCAGTTTTCATTAAGTAAAAAATCCTGGGGTTAATGGTTATGGGCCACGTTTACTGTTGCTGGCCGGTAATTTTGCGGGCGCGGAAACGAATGTTTCCGGTGACTTCCGGGGTCATTTGCGCGACGAGGATGAATTCGGCATCCTGGCCGGTTTGCGCGACGCAGAACGCGCCGCCGCTGAAACTCAGTTTGGTTTCCGCCGCTGTGGCAGCAGAGATGGCCGACGCGCCGGTGCCAATGACATAAGTGCTATTGACACCAGGCGGCCCTTCCACTTCCACTTCCTCGGCATATTCAAAGCTGGCAGGACCGCCGGCCACGAACGGGAGTTCGGTGCGACCGGGATAAACCACATCTTCCAAGGTAGGGCCATCGACTTTGGTATAACGAGTGATGAATCCGGCGAATGCCTTGGTGCCGTCAGCCATGACGGCTTGCCCGTCAGTGGAATCAAATTGGAAGGCAACGCCACGCGGGTTGACCACGGTGCCGGTTGCCAGGCTGGCGTCCGGCTGCGGCGTGGTCAGCGAGTTAAACGGAACAAAGGAACGTTTGGTAATTTCAAAGAGAGCCATAATAAATTGCTATGGATAAGTTGATGGTTGGTGGATTAAACGATCATCGGGCCGACATTGGCCTGGTGGCCGCTCGCAAGAGGCTCGCCGATGGTGTCTTTGAGCAGTTGCTCGAATGTGGTAAATTCCGATTCGCCCAGCCAAATCTTGGCCATCAGCGGGCTTTTGCTGTTAAGCGCAGAATGTTTTTTAAGTCCTGTAAAACGATCCTGCGCCTTTTTGAGCGTGGCCGCGAAATCTGTTTCCGATCCGCTCAGAATCTTTTCAATTTCCGATTCGGGCAGTGGCAGCCCTGCCGTCTGTACCTGGGCTTTGCGCGCCTCCACGAGCCTGGTTTTCTCAGCGGAAGCACTGGCTTCCTGGCGAATTTTGTTTTCGCCCTCGGCAATCCCGGCGCTCTTGGCCTCGGAGCAAAGTTGCTGCACGGTGGCCTTGGGAACATAGTCACCGGATTTGGTGAGCCGCTCCACTTCGGCGGCGACCTTGCTGTCCAATACCGATTTTGGAAATAGTTCACCCACAGCAATCTTGTCCTGCACGGCTTTGCTGATGGCCTCACTGTTGAGCGCCGCGCCCGTGGTTTTGACGCCGTTCAACGCGGAGTTGAGCGAGCACATCAGCCCGTTGGCCGCCGAGAGGATGCTGTAAAGAGCCGAGAGATGTTTGCCCGCTTCCAGTGCGGCCGGCACCTGTTCGGTCGGCGGCAAAGAATCGAGCACGTCATCATATTTTTTCTTGAGGTTATTGAAGTGGCCCTTGAGAGGTTCTTCCAAATTATCGGCCATGCTGCAAAGAGCTTGCCGTTGTTGTTCGTAAAAAGCGCGGACAGCTTTAATGTCCTTGATGTCTTTTAAATCTGGTATGGCGATTTCCATGCCGCCATCTTAATTTTGAATTTCGCGACGTAGCGGGAATTCGTAAATTAATTCAATAAAAATATTATTTTTTAAAACTGCGGTTTTCCCTGAGCAAATCGCTTGTTTCTGGCATAATCGTCGCATGGCCCAAAAGCCCCAGATAATAAATAACGATTCAAAAACATGCCAATTCTGCGGCGGTGAAATCAGGTTCAGAACCATAAACGGCGTTTTCGTGCCCATCCATGAGAGCGGCTGTCCATGTATTACTCACGGACGTTCTGGTTACCCCAATACATGCCACCAAACCAATTGTCCGTATTGCGGGCAAAATGTCTTTTTCGTGCGGCACAATGATGGAAGCGTTTGGTTTGATGCACTGGGCCAGCCTTGGGACAAACATATTTGCTTTTTGAATCAACCCGAACCGGCCTTTGCGCCTGAAACAGGCAGTTTTAAATTGAAACGCATCCTTCGGGTCATGCGCTTTTATAAGCTCAAAAACGGCAAAGCATATGAACAGGAGGCCTGTTACGAGATTCACTTTGGGCCTGGCAAATCTCCATTGGTCCGATACTTCACCGGAAACAGTTGCCCGTCTGATGAGATAATTAAATGGAAGGGCCGTTATTGTTATGTCTCCGACTCAGACGAACTGGTGTTCTTCAATGGAAACAGATTCAGCCTGTTTAGGCGTGGCGATATTTAATTCGTCTCGCGCAAGGATTGCCCCAAACGCAGCGTGCTTTCCAATGGATCAATTAAGTTGATTCCCGGCCTGATCCCTGTCCTGGAGGCGAGCATTTGCGAAACACGGGCCGCATCCTCCTTGCCTTCCGGTGTTAAGCCGGTCCCCTTGTAAAAAACCGATTTATCCAGCCCGCCAAAGAGGATAACGACTGGCTGGTCATTGAATGATTGTTCAATCCGGCTTTCATCCGGGTTAAATGTGATTTTGAGTTTTCGCGGCGCATCTCCGAACGGGACATAGACAAACCCAAGTTTAGCCAAATCGTCCGGCGTCGAACTGGCAAAATCCTCCACGCCTTTTTCGCCCCGGACCAGAAACCCGGTTTCTTCCTCGAAATAATCCTGCTCCATGCTGACAGTCCAATTCGCAGAACGATTCGCGTAACCTGTTAAAATTTGTTTCACGCCTTCAAGTTGCTTGTGCATCACCGCCACGGCGCGAATCCCCGGAGCCTTTGTCCGGTCGGCCTGCACCTTCCAGCCTCCCGCCGGCGCTTGAGGAAATTCCACTTCCATGATCGTACCCAATACGCGGTCGCGGGGATATTCCCTGGGATTATAGGAACGGATGATATGTGCCAAATCAAACACTTTGCCCCGCATCGTGTGGTAAGAATTGGCGACGACTTGTGGATGGATAGCCGTGTTGTCGCATGTCACCACTGGAAAGGCATGCGATAGGAAGAATTCAACGTAGGCATTGTAAGGGTCGGCGACAAAGGTCTGGCCATTGATTTCAATCGCCTTTTCCGAGCAGAAGGAAACCCGCGAGGTGACTTCCAAAAACCGTGAATGATGTTCTTTTTTCATCAGGAAGAAGCCATCAGGCCGTGATTTTTCAGGAGGCCTTCCACATTCGACATCCAGTTTTGGATGCCGCCATAGTCGCTGCCGTAATTGCCCGAGAAGCTGGGTGTACTAAAATAATTCTGCTGGCTTCCAACCACCTGTGTTCCGTTGATCCGGTACACGCCAGTTGTGTTGATATTGCCGGCCGTAAAATTATTGGACACCGTCACATTGGAAGCCGTATCCACCTTTAATATGGTCGAACCGTTATAAAGCAGATCCAATTCTGTAAAATTGTTCTGGGTATAAATTCCGAAATTGCCGCCGAAATCGAGGGCGTTGGCTGAACCGTTGAGATACAGGAAACGGTTGGTGTTCAAATTCAATTGACCGTTGCTGATGACGATGTTGCCGTTGCTGGTGATGCCGCCGTTGTTGACGATGAGGCTGGATTCCCCGGCAGTATTGTTGGTGACCTTTATGACCGCGTTGTTGTTGTATTTAATCCAGAATTCAGCATCGCTACTGCCAGTGGACATGGTCCAGTTTCCGCCGAAATTCATGGCATCGCTCAGGCCGTCGTTGAAATAGAGCGTGCCAGTCAATTTGTAGCTGTTGCCCGCGGTAAGCGGCAGGCAAACACCGATGATTTGGGTGTAGGCGCCACCCGACTTAACGTAGAGAGCGCCCTGGTTGAAAAAATAATCGCCATTGTTGCCCACGCTGCTGTTGAACGAGGAAGTCGTGTTGTCGCGCACGGTGGGAATGGAAAAGTAGTTCAGCCGGTATTCGTGTTTCTCCAAGGCAGTAAGAATTGTATCGGTGGCGGCGACTACGCCGCCACCTGTCGCTGAAAACCCAGTCAGCAAAGAACCAATCGAACGTACGTTGGTGAAATACAGATTGTTTGAACCTTCGGCGACATTATCCGTGACGAGCACGACTGCTCCGGTAAGGCCATTCACACACGCCACGGGGTACAGAAGCGGCGTCCAACTGGAAAAGGAGCTTGGAGTATTGTTAGAAAGAATATAGGTCAGGCTCTCGTCAGTGCGAAGCGCAAGATCACCTTTGAGCGCGCTGCTCAAATTCGTTTGCGCCGCCTGCGAATTGACAATCCAAACGCTGTTGCCGACCGGAGGCAGATAATTCGACGGGATCAACGAATTGGCATTGAGCGGACAAATGCCATTGGCCGCGCCGAGCATTGAGGTAATACAGGCAGTCGCCCGCGCGTTGGTGAAATATAAATTGGCCGCCCCTTCGCCAACGGAGTCTGTGTTCAGCACCACCGTGCCGGTCGCGCCATTGACGCTGGCCACTGGATAGAGCCACGCAATCCAATTGGCCTGGACCGAAGGCGTATTGTTTTGCAGCACATAAACGATGTTTTGGTCACTGCGCAAACAGAAATCGCCCTGTTTGGCTGCGCTCAGAGAAAGCATCGCGGTTTGAGATGCCGCGCCGTAAGGCGTGGCCCCATAGGCATACAAGTTTGCCAATGGCACTTTGGAGTTGGAATCAAGTGGCGCAATACCGTTGGCTGCGCCCTTTAACGAGGTAATAACCGAAGTCACCCCAGATGTGGTGAAATACAAGTTAGTCACTCCCTGCGGAATATTGTCGGTCGTGGCGCTGCCGCTGATGACACCATTGGTTGCCTGCAAAATCCCATTGACGGAAGTTTTGAGTGTGGTATTTCCCGACACAGTCAGGTTGCCGGTGACAGAAAGATTTCCGGTCACGGTCCCAGAGGAAGCGCCCAGCGCGTTATCGATCTTGCCGAACGCCGACAATACAGTATCAGTCGCCAGCAAGATATTGGTGGAGGAGATGCCGGCAAGCTGCGTTGCCAGGACGCGTGCCGACGTAAAATACAGGTTGCTTCCTCCTTCAGGCAGATTGCCCGTCGTTGCATTGCCGGAAACAGCGCCGCTGGTAGCTTGCAAGATGCCAGTCAAACCATTCACCGTCAGTCCGTTGACGAAAACCGATTGGTTGATGCTCAATGCACCGGACGAAATGCTCAATGTAGCCGAACCACCAATGACTACGGACGTGGCAGAAAAGGTGTTGGCGGAAAAATTCCCATTGGCATCACATTGCACCAAAGTGTTAGCCGTGGCATTGGAACTGGCGTTGACCCCCAAAATACCATTGGTTAAGGTCAACGGCCCGCTGACACCCAACGACGAGCCATATTGTTTCCATAGCCCGGCGAAATTCGCCGCCTGCGGAGAGGCAATGGGCGTTGTACCGCTGACGATGGCGATGAAATTCTTGGTTGGATCATATGCCGTGGTGAAGCCGGTTCCGTTCGAATCGTTCGCGTAGGCAATATAGACATACGCAGATTGGCCCGGATTTCCCTGCGGTCCTTGATAATTGACCCAAAGACCGGCGAAATTGGATGCTTGCAATGGGGAAATCGGGGTATTGGAGGCAAGCCAAGCCACATAAGTCAGGTTCGGCGATGGCGTCAGGCTAAAATTCGTGCCGTTGGCATCACTGGCATAACCCACGTAGATATAGGACTGCGACGAATAATTCTTCCAAAGCCCCGCAAAATCCGATGCCTGGAGCGCGGCAATCGGCGTGGCGCTCACAAAAATGGCGATGAAATCCTTGGACTCATCAAACGTCAGGGTAAAGCCCGTCCCTTCGGCATCATCAGCATAGGCCACATAAAGGATGGGAGCTCCGCAAAGCATCCACAATCCGGTAAAATTAGCTGCCGCGGGATTGGCAATCGCCGTTGGACTGGCAAGAACGGCGATATAATTGAGGCCATTAGCCGGTGTCAGGCTGAAGTTGCTGCCATTAGCATCGCTGGCATACGCGACATAGAGAAAGGATTGGCCGCGATAATTAACCCAAAGTCCCGTGAAATCCGATGACTGAGGGGCCGTTATCAACGAAGTCGTTGCCAGAAAGGCAACGAAGTTCTTCGAGGGTGTAAAGGTCGTGGTAAAGCCTGTGCCATCGGCATCATCTGCATATGCCACATATATATATGCAGATTGGCCGCCCTGGGCCGCCAGCCGCCATTGCGATGGGCTCGTGTCCGGCTGGTTTCCCTCGTTATTATCAACATTGGAAACATAAAAACTGCCCTGCCAGTTCACCCCTTGCTGCGCCGAATAGACCGTATCGGCATTCCACACCCCTTGGAATTGCAAGTTGAGCAATTGCCGGGCTTCACCCATACGGAGCAAATGATTATTGGCGCTGGCAGGCTGGGTTTGGCTGGTGACGCCGACGACGGTGACATCTTGTAAAGTAGTGGCCATGATTATTTCTTCGCGTTGTTGTCAGCTGTACCCTGTTTGCGACCAGGTGGATTTTTTAGACCCGACCCGTGAAATGGCGCGGTCAAGGGCTGCGTCTGTGACGAAGGCAAATCGGATTCCTGCTGTTTATATTTCCGCTCGGTGGCCGGGTCATATTCGTTTTCGTCCAGAAACGTCGTTTGCGAAACCGGGCCACTTTGCAGCCCGAATTTGAGCATGTCCGCTGCAATGCGCGGATCGGTGAAACATTTGCCAGACCATTGCACACGCACCGGACAGGGCGCTTCCAATACGCCGTCCGGTCCGAGCACCGTTTCCAGATGCAAACGCATCAAATCCCGTTCCGCCTGCGCCTGGGTTCTCAGGATGAGCAATAAATATGGGTTGAGGCTTTTCATCGTTAGCATCTGGGCGAGCGGCATTCCCCATTGCGCCAGGCGGTAGAGGGCCGCATCAAATTTAGTCTGGCCATAATGGGCAATGTCTGGCCGTGGCCATAAAATCTTGTGGTCAAAATTGGTGGTAAGAAGCTGATGGCCCTTGGTGCTTGCCAGCTTCCGCTCGACGGCGTGTTGCCGCGTTTGCGATACGAAATTAATTTTGGTTCCGGCATGAACGCCATACCGGGTTTCGTGGCCCATCTGGTGCTGTTCATAAACCGAACGCGCCGCCGCCGCCAACTGCGCGTCACCAACTTCCATACTTTCATATTGGCCGCACGCCATGAAGATGGAAGCCAACGAGGGCAGCGTTAACCCTTCGCCGACCGGGCCGCGCTTTAGCACGTCGAACCCAAACGCATCATCGCCTTTGCGAATTTCAATTGTGGTGGATTTCAGGAAGGCCTCCCGTTCAGCCCGGCTCAAACCTTTAAAGCCCCGAATGGCCGACGTGGTCAGCGAGTGCTGGATTCTTAAGATTTCATTTCCCCATTCGTCCTTGTATTGGACTTTCTCCGGTGGATAGACCAAGGGCCTGCCACCCGTGATGCGCCAAACCCCGACGACATTGTCTGCAATGCACCATTCCTGCCACGCATTGAGAACGTAATGGACAATGACTCGCCAATTATCCTGTTTCCATTCCTTAAAAGCCCTTGCAGAACCACCACTGCCTTCTGCCATATTTGGCAAAAGTTGGAAGCCAAAATTAAAGAAGGCCATTCGAAGGAAAATGATTTGGCGCACAAACGCCTGTTTTCGGAACCAATTCCGGGCTTCCTCAAAAGTGCGCGGCGAAGCAGCCAGCAGCCATGGCTGCTGTAAATGCAGCCCTTCGAGCCGTGTGTCCATGCATTCAAATACGGAGCAGAGGCTGCTGTTTGCTCCGCCAGAATTTTTTCTTTTAGCCATCAACCGGCATTCTGCGGCCAAAAGTTGTCATCGTAGCGGGAACTTGATGAATTATCTCAAAATTATTCTACATGACGCATCTCGGCTAATTGTTCATCCGGCCCATAGACGTGGCATTAAAAAGGCCATCATCCTGAGCTTCATTTTCAAGGTCCATTTCCCCCATTTTGAGCCATGCCAGAAACCGGATGTAGGCGTAAATGCAGGCATAGGCCAAATCTTTCTTCCCGCTGGCCATGAATTGCCGCGCATTATTGCGCGTGAGTGCCAGCGTCCCATCATCCCGCGTGACCACCTGGATATTGGAAAGCTGCAACCGTGCGGCATCCAGATTTTTGAGCGCCCATTTCTTTTCCAATTCCCACCCCTCGGTCGTGGAGGCTGGGCGTTCGTTAAAGGGCATGGGAAACGATACGATGCCATGCTCGATGGCTTCCTCAAAGGCACGGTGCATGGCATCATAGAGGTTATCCACGCCGGTCAGGATTGGCCAAAGGGCGCGGATGGCCGGGTCCTGGGCGCGGAACATGGTCAGGATGTATTCGGCCACGCCCGAACTCAGGTCATCCAACGAAGCAATGGGCGTTACTTCCGTCTCCACGCCTTCAATGGTTTGACGGCTTTTGTTAAGCTCGGTCATGATATGCTGTCCGCCGCCTTGCGGGTCCATGCACAGGCCGGTAAGCCCAAAATGCCGGTGCTTGCGATGGATGTGTCCGCTCCATTCGCGGGTAGTTTCAGCAATGAAAACGCTGTCCTCTTTCCCGGTGGCCGTCCGCAAGGACCGCAGCTTGTCGCCGCGAACCCGGTAAGCCCATACGAATTCAGCGAGCCAGTCCCCGACATTGGCCGTGGGCGCGCGCCCAAGTCCCGGCTTGGGTTTCACGCGAAGGATCGCCAGCGCGCCGTCGTCCGCCGTTTTTCGCAACGCGGGCGCCGGATCAATGCCTAGAAAGTAAAAGACCATTTCCCCGGTATCCGTAACCGTGCGAACGCATTCGGGTTCAAGTTGCCTGGCCATCCCATTGGCCACGCAACGGTCAAGCGCAGCTTCCGAATAAAGCCCCTGGGTTTCACGCGCCCAAATGCCCAGGACTTCGCGCAGAAAATGCGCTTTCGTGAACTGCGCCTTCATGCTCTTAATGGTTTTCCAATCCGGAATCTGTTCCTTGAACGGCTTGCCCGTATGCGATTTCAAATTGGAAAAATCTTTGAAGGAAAAACTGATGGTGGCGTAATTGGGATTGCCTTTGGCGATTTCCGTTTGAAAGACCTGGTAACGGGCATAGCCCGCGTGCATGGTGCTTTCCGCCGTGGCCATGAACAGGCGATGATTGCCCCAAAGGGGATGATGCTGGTTAAAGCAGGATCGGCGGACGCGCCCTAAAATCTGCTGGTTAATTCCGCCCACCGGCGCTCCGTCCGCCGTGGTAAAGCGGTTATTGGTCTTTTTGGTCATGGACTCGACCTTGGTCCATTCATCAATACCCACGACGTTGAGCGTCAATCCGGCCTGGCTCTTGGCGTCCTGAATCCAGTTGGGCGCGGGGAGCAATACCCGGCTGCCGTTCTTGAAATTTTGGACGAAACAAGCCGGGCCTTTCTTATTGTCCTTGCCGCTGACATCGCCATCGGTGTCAATGCTGCCAAGCTGCGCGTTAAAGATCGGGGCGCGGGCAGGATTAAAATCGTTGTAATAGGGCCAGAAGATTTGTTTGCCGGCCTCGAACGTCTGGTAATAGGCACAGCACCATTGGTCGCCTATAATGGTGGCCCGCAAATTCATGAACAGCCAGAACACCAGCGATTTGCCGGTGCCAAAGCCGCTACTGTCGATGACATCGGGAACCCACCAATAGGTGCGAAGCCGCGCCGCCTGGAAGGCGTCGAGCTTCATTTTAAAGATGATGGAAACGCCTAGAACGGGGTCGATCAGGAAGTCATCCACCATAATAGGGGTGACTTTGAGATGCTTGGGCGTGCTTGAAACAATGATGTTCACGCCACCCCCCATTGTTTGCGGATGGCTGTTTGCAGGGCGCGGGACGCCTGCTTTAACCTGCGAGCTTCGATGCGCTTAAGTTCACGATTGAGGTGAGTGGGATTGTGATGGTTTCGTTTGATCCTTCGTTTCATTCTGCATGGGTTGCTCCTTGATTTCGTTTAAATCCGGAAAATCGTCGCCTTCGCCCGGCTCAACGCCTTCCTCCAGGTTGACCAGAGGCTCATTAAGTTCCTCACGCGCCTGATTTACGGCATGCCGGAAACCGGCGTCCAATTTTTTGAAGACACTCAGCTTAATGCGGGAACGGTAATTGGGGTCGTACAGGTTGTTCATGGCCTGGACCACGGCGACGGTCAGGCCAAAGCGATATTGCGGTTGTTGCTGCTGGACGCTCTGGCGCAAAAGCACTTCTATTTCGGCGTGGGTAAACATCCGGTCCATCAGGCCGCGGTCGCCACCGGCGTAATATTCGCGGTGCGCCTGGTTGAGTTCGGAAATGACCGCCCGGAATGAAATCTTTCCGGCAAGGGACGATTCAGGGAACATCCCCTGCAATTTCTCCAATTGCGCTTCGCGCCGGACTTCAATGTCGTTTTTGGCGGCCAGCAGTTCCTGCCAGCGTTTGGAACTGGGTGAAAGCACCGTCATTTCCATTTGCAGCCGCCGCAAATAAAGCTCATTAAGCAAGGCTTCGCGGGCGATGGATTCGGCCATCGGTTCGCTCAGCATCCGGTCCCATTCGCTGGCGCGTTTGGCGAACCAGTCCCGCTCCAGGCGGTTCTGCTCGGGAGTGCGCTTGGAATCAAATTCCGTGAACATCATTTCGGGGAAGCCGTGTTTCTCCAAAATTTCGTGCCCGAATTTAAACTCCTCACGCGGTTGCTCTTCCGTCTTTTCAGAATATTGGTTGGCAGATTTTTGCTGGTCCTTGCGGACGGCCACAACGGACCACTGTGCCCGCAATGCATCCAGTTCGGCCTGCAATTCCTTGGCTGTGATGGAAAGCCGCTCGCAAAGTTGTTCGCGTCCGACGGTGGACAAATCTTCATCAGTGGTGGAAATGAGCGGCGCAATGCCGAACAACCGACGCACGATCAGCCAGCGGCGGGTGTGGACGCAGGCCAAACCGTGGAACAGTGCCATTTGCTCGTCCCAGGGCGCATCCAATAGAAACTCAGCGGCCAAGAGATCGAAGCGTTCAACACGCCATTGCTCGCCAGGGAGTGGCGTATATTCCAAAAAAACGGGGATGTCAGGGTTCAAGTAGCAGTAAGAGTCTGCTCCTTGAGTTCAATGCCAGCGCTTTTGCTGGCATTCAGAAAACTATCAAATTCGGCCAAAATCTTTTCGGTGGTCTTGGGCGTGGCCGGATGCTCACGGCGATTGCGCAGCCAGAAATAAAACTGCATCAGTTCGTCTTCGCTGTGAGCGGCCACGGCTTCTCCCGCTTCCATGACTAGGCTTTCGGTAAATTGGGGCTTCTGGCGTGGCGGCAATTTCAAACAGCGGTCAAGGTTTTTGATGAGCAGAATAGCCTGGCGGCATTCGGTATCGTTCATCTGGCTGCCATCGCGCTTTTTATAAAATTCCGGCGGAAACAATCCCGCCTGATATAAGGCTTCTTTGGCCAGTTGCCTTTGAGCGCGGACAATGGCGCTGTTGGCTGCGCCGCGGTCCACGCCGGCCTTGTAATCCCCGCTCAAATGCGCATTGTGCCGGGCAAAGCGTTCACAGAAATATTCCCCGCCTGCGGCTGGAACCAAAACACGGCATTCCGTTAAAAGTTTTATCACAGGCTTATCGAGGCCGCTCTCGAATAAAATCACACCATCACTGGTAAGATAACCGGGCCGGTTGATGACCTGGGCCAGATAGCCAAGCTCGACAAAAAGGCGGCAGTAAATGAAAGCCGCGTCGCGGAGGCACGCATCACCGCTACCGGCCTTCCGCAACGCTTCGCACAGCAGGCGGAATTCTGCAAGGCGTTCAAAATCCAATGGAACGATCAGTTCGAGCATGTCAAGTCAGGGTTATTCCAGCCGCGCCCATATCGAAACAGCACCAGTAGCGTTGGTCCTGGCCCGCCGAAAGAATCGTCAAACCGTTGTTTGAAACCTCCATCGTATAGGAATGCGCCGGGGGCACAAATGACCACGGCATCGAATAGGAGTTTCCGTTGACGACACCAAAACCGCCGCCCAGGGGATAAAGCGAGGCGTAGGCAGTATCCAAAGTTCCCCACCAGTCCTTCTGCATTTCCCAGCTTGCCACGCCAGAGAGCGAAATCGAAATGGGCGCAATCGGCTGCGATGAATAAATATTAAAAGCAAACACTTCGTATTGGTCCCAGATATTGCCGGGATTATAGTTGCACCGGATAAGCTCATTGTCTGAAAGGGTGTATTGCGGAACAATTTGAGCGCAACTGACGCTGCTGGGACGCTGGCCGGTTTGGAATACAGGTGTTCCGAAGCCGATGCCTGGCGACCACGTCGGTACTTGCCAGGTATAATTGAAACCGACCAATCCGACCGATGCCGTAACGCCAACGTATCTAAAGAGGGGTGATAACCCTGACCGCGATTGGATATTGCAAATCTCGGTTGGGCAACCGTTATCGGGGCCGTCATCTGACCATTGCAATGACGAAACAGGCGCAACTTTCCATCGGGCCTTGGAGGAATCGGCGGTTGGGCAAAATTTAATGTAGGAATCAAAATTGCCGAACAAGCAACTGTTAACTGTGAAAACCATTGCATTTCCAATAGCAACCTCTGAGGCAAACAGGGAATTGATTTGCGCCAATTCAGCCTCTTCCCATCCCGGCGGGCCGACTTGACTGTAAACTGTTCCAAACATGCCGTCACCAGCGCGAACGTTTAGCGCGTTGTAATGCGCGCTGCCAAACGCAGTGGCCGTCCATGGCACAGTGGCGGGGTTTTGGGCTGCCAGCATCGCCTGCTGTGTCGGCTTTTCAAAATATCGCAGTTCGAGGGGCGTGCAGATTTCGTTCCAGAAGAAATTAAAGCCGTAACTTTCCACCAGCGCCTTAACATCCTCAATCTGGATCCAACGGTAATCCACATAGGCTTGGTTAAGATAGATCCCTGTTCCAAATGGACCAATTGCAATGTCCTGACCGCTAACCGTGCAATCGGCCAATCCGGCTGGAAATGACGATTTGTCATAAACCCAAAAGTGAAATGCATTGGCCGACGATACCCCTGACGATTGCTTATAGATGATGTTTCCCGAGCCGTCGTTGGCAATGTAAAAGCCTCCATCCGGCGCGTCCGTCATGTCCGGTCCCGGATATACTGTTGGGTCATAGGTGCCCAGGCAACGGCTGCCGGTGGCCTGGCCATTAGCTATGGCCGCCGCCGAAAGCATTTCGGTTTCGATGTTGACCGTCAATGTTCCCGAAAAACGGTCCACCCCGTTACCGCTGGGGTCGCTGGGAGGCACGCCAGGGTCTGCCGGGGTACAGCCCGTGTCGCCATTGGATTGCGCGGTGACATAGGTGTAATAAATTGCCGGCAACGAAAACTGCTGCTGATAAAAGCTAAATGGACCTTCGGCGCCGCCTGGCAAATCCGCGTCGGTCTTCACGGGAATCTTCAATTGATCACAAAGCTGATGAAACAACGATTGGTCAGGAAAACTGGCGAATTGATTGATGGGAACCGGCGTCGTATAGGCCGAACAGTTGCTGGAATTGCTAAACCCAATGACATCGCTTTGCCCGGCGGGATTTAGGCTGACGATGTTCCCGTTGACATTGAAAAAGAGGCATTGCCATTGGAGTGGCACCCCGCTGGTGCAGGCGTTCACGGCCTGCGCAAGGGCATTGTACATTTCCGGCAACAATACCATGCAATAAGGGCGTGAATTGCTAAGCGTGCTGAAACTTTCGAAGAACAGGAGGTTGAATTCCTCCGCGTTAAAAGCTTTTTGCGCTCGCAAGAAAGTATCCAACCCGTCGCCCGTCCCAAATGCTTTCCAAAAACGGCTCGCGCTGGGATAAGCGATATTGTTAACCAGGCTCAGCCACGAATTTTTAATACGCGTTAAAACCGACGTTTTTGTCTGCTGAGAGTTTAGCGGCAGCACCGAGAAATCCTGCCCATTGGGCGCAATGATCTCGCCGGTAAAATCCTGCGAGCTTTGCTGCCGCTGCGCGCGCGGAGAAAGGAATCCGCTGGAATTGGAGCCTTGCACGGCACTCTGATAACCCCAGCCATGACCGCGAAACCCGATGGCCCGATTGCGGGGCAATCCGCGTTTGCCACTGGCCCAGGTAGGCAAGGTAAGCGGCTGTCCTGTCAGGTCACCAGGCAACGGTGAATCGGTTTCCGTAAAGGTTAAAACCAAACCTTGCGGCGTGAGCGTCAGCTTCCGATTTTCGATGCTCACATAATCGGAGTTTTGATCGCCAAAATGAGGGTCGCCCCACCAGTCCAATCGGAGTAAATCCGCCACAGTCACTTTGTGGATGCCGTTAATGGTTTTTATGGGAATGCTGATGCCCCCAAGAACAAGACCCACACCACTCCGGTCAGTGGGATATATTGGTATCGGCAAATTCGGGTTATTTGGGGGCGTCGAATAGTTTCCGCCATAGCTCAGGGCGATAGCCGTCACCCTGCCTCCATCTGTGCCGGTGATGGTGACGATGGCCGGATTACCCGAACCACCTGCCAACTGCTCAATATCACCCACTTCATAACCAGAACCGCCGTCCAGAATCGTCGGGACTAGAACGAGTCCTCTTGCGGTGGTGTTCCAATTCAAGGTCGTTTGCGGCGTGCCATTGACAATTTTTGGCACAAAATAGTAATAGATTCCGTCTTCGCCCCAGTAAGTCGAGACTCCCGGTGGAACTGTGGGGCCGGATTGCAGGTCATAAATGTCAATATACGTTTGCTGTGGAACAGTCGTTGTGGCAATCGGCTGCTGGATAAGTTGCGGTGCGCCCGAGGAAAGCGACAAAGAGTTGCCGCTGCCGTAGAATGTGCCGCCGGGTTCAACGCCGGTTTGATCTTCAAAGATGGCATTTTCAATTGCAAACGTCTTTGTCCCGCTTAAATCAATTTTCGTGGGGATCGCTTCGCCCTGTTTGAAAAGGTTGGTCCCGATGGGAATAAGATAAATGTCGTTCTCGGGGTCATTCCCTGAAATGACCAGGTTGCCGGCCGAATTCTCCGCCACGGTCATCTTCTTGGCGGCAAAATCCGCGACGATAGTGGCATAGCCGCTGAATGTCATTTTGTCGAAGGTGAGCACGGGCTTTCCCGTTAGCGGGTCGGTTTTCGTCCTGGAAGCACGCGCGATCAGGATATCTCCGCGATGATGCAACAAATCACCGACCACCGTGGCCGGATTGGATGGGTCCCCGAACAGGTTTTTGTAAAACGTAGAAACATCGCATTGCACGCTGGGGTCCTGGTTGAAACCTGCAAACGCTGTGTCACTGTAGGGCCATATCTCGCCGCCAACGTCTCGCGTGAAAAATTGAATCCAATCCAAAAGAATTGCCGGATGAACCAGGTTATTGGCCTGCATCGAATTGGCCGCCCGTCCGTCGTCGCCCATCGAATTGATGACGCCGGTATAAAGCCATCCACTGCTGGTCGGGAAGAACCAATAGAAACGAGGATCATTAGGCTGAAATTTGAAGAAATAATTGTAATCCTGGCTGTAGCTGCCGTTCGTTAAATCACGACGGACTGAACGACACGCAAAGGGGCTCAACATCAATGAATAGGAATTTGTGCCGCCGAACGTGATGGTTGCCGGATATGGATTCAGGTTATGGATGCGGAAACAGGAATATTTGTCCCATGTCGCGTCAATGTTCACGTTCTGAACCCCTTCGATAATGATTTCGGCCACCGCATATTTCAGATGCTTTTCCGGCGGCAATTGGACCGAACCGTTCAACGTGGAATTTTTTTCCTGAATATAGTATTTGGTCGGCGCCTTATCGGTTTTGCCCTGGTGCATCAGGTAATGCGCCGCCAAAGACCATTCAAAGAACCCAACGAAATCGTTCTCCGGCAATCCCTGATAGTTCGAGGGACCAATGCGGGGGATCGTTACGACTTTGTTGACCTCATCGAATGCTGAATCCGAGAACGTCAGGGCCAGAATTGCACCCGTTCCGCTTCCTCCAGTCGGCATGTTCGGACTGGGCGGTTGAGTGGTATAATTGCCGATGGAAAGGACAACAATGGAATCTATCGAACCGGGGCCGGTAATGCTCAGGACCACCTGCACCGTGGCCGCCTGTCCATCGCCGCCAACCACCGTCAGTATGTCATTTGGATTATAACCGTGCCCGCCATCAATAATCGTGACACCGGTCAGAAAAGTCTGGACCTGTGGAGTGGATTGAACCGTGAGTGCAGAGATAAATTGCTGATGGTTGTAGGGACGGGCCACGGTCACGCCATTGGTCGTCACTGGAATATATCCCGGCACGCGGGGCGCATAGATTGGAAGGCCCGCCGTGAAAAAGAATGCTTTGCCGCAAAGATAGCCCGGCATGTTGTTGATTTGTGCCAGAAAGAATGAACGACCGCCAAGGATTTGCGTCATTTTGCCGTCCAACGCGGCAAACAAATCATTCATCAAATCGGCTGTTGGGCTTTCGTTCCCCTTAAGATATGAAACAGTCATGACTAATGGTGGCCGTCCGCAAGGACTACGGTAGCCATACAGGATCGCCTCCTCCCGGACTCGTGACACCCAGGTTCACTTTGATGAGTTGAATCGTACTGCTCGAAATCTTTTGGAGGGCAATCCCGACATTGGTTACGCCTCCTTTGACAAGGTACGCGCCGTTTCCCGAATAATCCGAACCGCCTTGCGATGAGAGTCCAACCGGATCATTCTCTCCGACCGGCCCCTGGACCCGCGCCAATGTTTCACCCACGCTTTGGACGTAGAACTGTTTGGTCACATCCTCGTTTTGACGGACGGTAACGCCGACAAACACCGTATCCTGAGTCGCATCGACATTGGCAGGATAAATGGCCAGCGTATCCGTATTAGGGGTGGTTGAGGTATTTGTCGGCGGCTTAACAATTGGCGTCCCAACGGCCAAAGTTGCGCCAGCGGGGATGGGATTGGGATTATTGGCCGTACTCGTGTCGAATCGAACGGCGGTCAGGTTATTATCCACCATCAATCCGCCGTTGATCAAGTCCATCAGGAAACGCACAAAGCCGGGAGTTTGGCGTAATCCCGCCGAAAGCTTTTGATAGGTTTCGGATTCCTGCCGCAACTGCGCCTGGCCGGGAAAGAGCGGGCGCAGTTGAATGGCCCGGTCCAAATCCCGTTCCGGCTCAAAGGAATCGCGCTGCCGTTCGGTGGTCAAATCAACGACGAGAAAAAAGCCGCCGGCCGGCGAGCTATTGATCTCCACGCGGTCAATCATGCTGCTGACACCCCCGTCACCGGAAACCAGAGTCAGCCCAAATTCCGAGGGTTCCGTCGTTTGCGGATTCCACGGAATCTTAATCCCGCCATCGGCGTAAGTGATTTGCTGCAAAAGGAAATACTGCGCGAAATTATTGGCCCGCTGGGTTGCCGTCGTGCCGTCCTCAAACACCATTTCGGCAAAACTGCTGCCAGGCATCTCAACATATTCCCCGTTGAGCGAAGCGACGTTTTCAACGGCATCGTAACTGCCGGTGCCCAGCGTGTAGGAAAATCGTTCCGCTTCAAAACAAAGGTAGGCCTGCGCGGGCGGTTCAATGAACTTTCCGTTGGCATTGAATACGGTGTAGCCGTTGACCGTTCCTAAAAGCGGTTGACTATCGTCGGAAACAAAGACCGGCGTATCGAAAATGATGAACTGATTTCCATCTCCCGAATCATCAATCTGGAAAGGAACCTGTTGCCAAAACGCATTGGCCGAAGTGAACGAGCTGATGTTGAACTGCTCGGGCTTGACCGTGGCAAACATGTCCTGGCCGACGTTGTAACCTTTGACGATTGCATAACCGTTTCCATCTGTCGGTTCGGTGGTGTCGGGAACCATTTGCCCGGTGGCCGGATCATGGGACACGCGGCAAAGCAGTTTGTCCCGGATAATCACGCTATCCATCGGGACAAAACCGGCTTTGGTGTAGATTCCCGAAACGTCCGGCCCGAAAGCGCGAAACAAAAGGGTTTGAATATAAAGAGCAGCCGGCATGTCCATCCGGCAACGCTGGTTGTAAAGGAGATAGTCGGCAAATTGGTCCCCGTCGCCGGTCGCGGCGTTTCGGAGAGTCACGTAGGCCGCAACCGTAATCTGCCGCGCATAGCCTGCCGCCGCCGTTCGCCCGATATATTCTTCGGGGTCGTTGGGTGTCTGGTTGAAGGGCACACCCGTCAACGGATTGGTTGCGCGGTTATAAACGTCGTCAGCGAACAAATCTATGGTCAAAAATTGTTCCCATGCAGGATTCCAATTGGGCGCCAGCGGGACATTGATCTGATAAATATTCCGGTCGCCGACAACGCGAATGCGCTGCGGATTTTCCGTCACTGAAATGCCAATCCGCTGGTCGTCGCATCCCGGCGGAATTGTAAAACTCCCGTACCCTTTTCTCGTCCAAACCAGATGGTATTGGTCTAGCGGAGAACTGATGAGAGTGAACACCGAGCCGGTGCGCTGGGCAATTTCGCCCAAAGATTCATCCAGCCGTTTGCCAGTCTCACAATCAAAGTCATAAATCGGCCCGTTCAATATCCCCAAGGGGAACAGGCCGCCGCCCGTTAAATCGCAAGTCCAGGGCGAGCCGATAGTCGGGGCGGTCATGATGTATTGCAGGATTTGCCAGGATGGCATCGGAGTGGTGGAATAAACCCACAGGCCGAGTGACCAGTTTGCCGGTAACAAATGTTTATACCGTTTCACTCCAAGCCGGTTATCGAGGCGATTGAACACGCCATAAACCACATCCCATTTAAGAAAGGCCCGATTGTCCACAAATTGGAGCGTCCGCGTCTGTCCCTCGCGGCTACCGATGTTCTGGATATCGCTCTTGCAATAACCGCAGAAATAAAGACCGCCCATCTGTATTTCCACCAACGCACCCACCGTCACTGGGGCTGCGCCAATATACACAATCGTCGCGGTGCCCGGCTGCGTGCCCCATGAAAACGTTCCGCGAAAAGACTGCGAAAGAAAAGTCTGTGACTGTTGCGAACCGCCGCCACGGGGCGGATTGCTCACAGAAATCTTTGCTGGAAGAAAACTTGTCACGATACGGCGTTATTCAGATATTCGGAAATCTTCCTTTGAAACCTACCGATTTGCGCGATGCATTCGTCCCGCTCAGATGTTTTGCCAACGGCGGCAAGATGGTCAGCCAGCGCCCACCATTCACCGACAGAAATTTGGAAATCAAGCAAATCAAGTTCCGAATATTTATGTTGCACAGGCCGGTCGTCGGCAGCGGACAGGCTCCGCACCTCTTCCAATTGATGTTTATGCTCACGAAGCTTGCGGATCGCCTGCCGTTCGGTTCGCAGCACCTGGTCCCGGCTTAAGCCGCATATCTCGCTCACCTCGGTTGCGCTTCTGACGCATAGCCTTCTCAGAAAATTCTCATCATGATCGCTGGCGATGCTTTTCGTAGCCGTTGACGAATGGTTCGCCCATCGCTTCTTGGCAGCACGGCTTGCGGCCCGCCGACACTCCGGGCAAACAGTGTAACGGCCCGGCGGATGTTCAAAGGGCTCGTTGCATCGGATACAGGAACTTTTCATCTGTCAGCCTAGATTGCAGCAGGCAAACATTTCATCCAGCCCGTTCAAAATGTCTGCGGTATGTTTTGCCTTTTGTTCGGCAGTCGTGCCTGCCGCCGACCATAAGAGCGTCCGGCCCGAACGCAGGCGAACACTGACACCGTTGGGCGTTTCCTTCGGGCCGTCCGGTTGATAGGTTTCAAATTCCGACAGACGTACCCGTGTCCCGTCCGGGAATAAAAGCACTGCAAGGTTTAAAGTTGGGTTCGATTTTTTCATGTCGATGTTGCTCCAATGTGAAAAGTCTCGCGCTTAAGGCGGCTGCCGATAATGTCCGCAGATAATTTTTATGCGCTTCCACGTTCGGCATGGGACCGCTGGCAGCGATGATCCTTTTAATTAACGCTTCGCTCACGCTGCCTGCGCAAACTTTGCCAATGCCCCATCCCAATCCGCCTTGCCGTTGGTCTGCCATTGCGCAGGAAGCACAATCACTTCGCCGCGGATGTGCAATTTCTTCGAGAGATCGGTCGCCAAAAACCGCGCCCAAATCTGCGAATCAAACCGTTTGCGCATTTCCGGCTGATAAGCGTCGCCGAAGGCGGGGTTCCCCTTGTCCTCATAGTCGTATGCCACAATGACACGCCGGCATTGGACTGTCTCAAGCCATTCGTTCAATTCCTCGCGAACGGCCCAATGCCGGGCAAAATAAATGCCGGGCAATGCGGAAACGCCGACCGGTTTTCCTCCGTCAGTACGACCCGCGCCAATCGTTTGACATAATGCAGCGGCCTTGAATTCGCCTTCGGTTACGATGACCGTATGGAAATGTTCGGCGGCGCTCTTGGGCTCGCGAGGAACATAAATATGCATTGTGCTCGCCGCCGTTCCTTCGGGCGCGCCGCCCTTATGCGGCCGCAGGGCAATCAGTTCGCCGTCTGGATTAAAATACGGAATCAAAACAGCATCGCCGGACTTCAATTTCGCGCCGCATATGGAACAATCATCACCAATGGAAGCCCGTTCACACTTGGGGCACCAGCCTTCGTCACACCAACCCCAGACGGATTTGTCATCGGCGCTCTTTCGCTGGTTCTTCGGCTTGCGCGCAAGCTGGATGCATCCGCAAAACTGTGAATTAGGCCGTCGGGTTTTAAGGTCCTTGCCGGCAATCCACAGCCCGGAAGCTTTTAATTCGTCCCAGGAAAACATTTTCCCCAACTCCAGCAGCAGACGGCGGTTGGCCCGTTGGTTGGACTTAAAGCCAAGCGCCTCGACTGTTGCCGAAACCAATCCCCGTTTTTGGAAAATGCGATGCTCGTCCCGTGGGAGCAATGTTAGCCTTGAATAGAATTCCCGAAGGGCGGCGTATCCATCACCATTGGTTGCCTGAAAACTAACTTCCGTTTCGCGCCTGGGGACGTCCTGCCAGACGCCTGCCAGCTTTAAATATTCGATGAAACCTTCACGGCCATCGGTTATGCCGCGAAATCTCATGAATAGTTTTACGACCGGCATGACCGTATTGCCTTCGCAGGAACTGGACATGCATTTGAAGAGTTTTGTCCCGTTTCCGGCGGCGGTAAAAACGCCCGCTTTGTCCTCCTTTTTGCAAAAGGGGCATTGGAAGGCTTTCCAGCCGTCTTCATGCTTTGGACCGTGTCCGAATTCCCGAATCAAACGTTCCATCGGCATTTTGGCTTCCGCCTGTCGCAGTGATTCGTCGTTGTCGAATTGTGTTTTCATGTCTGTTTGTCGTTCTCAAAATTGGCCGCCCGTGTTGCCGCACATGCGGCAACAAAATTGAGTGCGGGCGGCACGCTGCCTGGCAGCACAAGGAGCAAGGCTGCCAGACAACGAAAGTTTCAGTTGCTTTCGTTAGACTCCTCGGGATCAGGTTCATGCGGACGCAGCGGCGGCGTAGCTGTCGGAAAGTGCGACTTGGACAGCGCCGCCGCAATTAATTCTGGCGGGAGTCCGGCATCATGCGCCAGTTTCGCCAGAATGATTTGGCGATGAAATCGCACGACCCGGTCGTTTAGCCAGAACCCAGGAATTTTTGCGCGTTCGCCCTGTGATTCGGATAGTAACATTCGCGGTGTTATTTTTAGCCATCTGGCTGCTTCCGGAGCGTCCAATATCTCGTCCATCGTAGCTTTCGGAAGAGCTTTGCCTTTCTTCCGGCCATCTTTGCTGTTCGGTTTATCTGTCATGTCTTTCAAATTTGTCTGCGTTCGCCGCAAGCACCATTGCCTGCTGTTGTTAAAACGAATTTAACAGACGAAAAATCGGAAAAGTGAACGTCGAGTTGCGTCGGTTTGGATGCATTGGAAGTCGAGTTGTGTCGCTCTAACGCCTTCTGGTGTCGTTTGGCGCAAGAAAGTCCTGTCAAGAGGGTTTTTGCAAAAAAGTGAAAATATTTTTGCAGACAGCGAAAACGGCAAACCAACGGATACGGCATCGAAGACTTTCTGCGGGACCCACACTATACGCGGACGGCCAACGGCAACGGATTAAATTGTTTCTGTTTGTGCATTACGGGAAAAACTATCAGAAGGGGTTGGACAATGGCTGTCCAACCCTGCTTTTCAGATTTGCTAATTTCCTCGTATCATTAGGCTTAACAATCTGAAGAAAACACGATTGACGCGATGTGGATGGTAATAGAAGGCGGAAAATTCATGGCACGAAGGCGAGCAACGGCCATGCCAGTCGTAACTGAGTGGTTACATTGCTCACAAGTATGAGCACATCAATAACTGTGCATTAACTGCTGTGTTCCTTTTGCCTCAAAATCGGCGTCTATTTATCGCACCCGTAACGGCTGCCACCGTATCGAAAGCAGAAAGCATTCCGTCACGCCGTCAGTCGTCCACAAGTTGGACATCAACACACGGCGGTTGAGGGAATTTCAGGCGCGACGGCTACGGGCAGGGCGACGATTTTCTGCTCGTATTCCTCAAGGCTTGGAATTTTGACCTTTGCCTTTTTTGAATAGGCCCGATGCACGGCTGCTGAATTATGCCCCAGCGCCTCCTGTGCGAATCGTTCTGGCATTCCAACAACCCTGGCGCGTTCCGCCCAGGCGTAACGATAGCTATGAAGCGAAACGCCGCTAATTCCCAGTAGCTTGCAACGGCGGCGGAACTCGGCGGCACGGGCGCCGGCATTGGATTTGAAGATTGTCGGAAACAAAGGACCGCGCGCAGGAAGGCCGTTCAGAATAGCTGCCAGCCGTATGCCAATCGTTTGATGCGCATGTTCGCCCGTTTTCATCCGAAAATAGGAAAGCGTCTGCGTCGGCCAATCAATGTTTTCAGCAGTAAGCGCGGCAGCATCGCTTTGTGATGCTCCGATTTCCCATAACAATTGGTAAAAGTGATTCCGCTCGACGTTCTTTTCGGCATTCAGGATGCATCGGTGTTCCTCCAGCGTGATCCTACGTTTGGATTTACATTGCAATTTGGGCCAGAGCTTAGGGGCCAGGACCGGAATGGGCAGCCAGCCGAGATTCAACGCGAGATTGTGCAGGCGTCTCAAATAGTGGCCCACCGACATTTGCTCATTTCTGAGAACGGTGAAAAAATCCTCGGCAATGGTTTCGAGCAATTTCTTGCGCCGCAGACTGTCGAAAGCCCGGGATTTCATACTGCGAATATAACGGATCTTTGTAGAGTCCCGACCATGGGTCTGAATTTGATCCATTACATCCTGCCAAGTGCGCTGCATGAACGCGGGATCGCTGGCAGTCAAATAGGCGCGGGCGATTTGCAGATTGATGGCCGGTTGCCGATGGGCTTCGTTTCTGGCATTGAACAATCTTACCGCTACGGTTTTGTCACGCGTCTTTAGGCTTTCCTGTTTGCCTGTACCGTTGTTTTGGATGAAGTAAATCCCGGTGCTTCGCTGGAACAATCTGTATTCATTTTTCATTGGCATCTTTCGTTGTTGAGGATGCCTATTGCCCAAGGAATCAATTAGCAGATAGTCGAGGATGCTCGCGAGATGGTGCGAGCATTGTGACCGGATAGCAAATCTGCTGGAGATTTTGCTGGAGGTCGGACCGAATTTACTTCGCAAACCACTGTCGGCCAATCAGTTAAAACTGGCTCCAGAGGTAGGACTCGGAGATTCCATGCCTTTATTTTCGAGTAAATTTTAAGCGTTTTCGCCAATAAAATCAAGCTATTCTTTCAAAATCTTTGCGGACTCCCGCACTACTCTTTTACTAGTTTTACTACACGCTTCACTACACACTTTCGTCCAGAGGCAGGCTCGTCTGCCACTATATTCCCCGTTGTGCCAACGGTGGTTGAGTTAGCAAAAATGGCCGAGCGCACGCAAGGATGAAAAGTTACCCTGACCGATAACAACATGGTCAACCAGTTCGATTTTTAAGAGCCGTCCGGCGCGGATTAACTCGCGAGTCACTTTGATGTCTGCATCGCTTGGGGATGAACTCCGCTTGGGTGACTGTGGCACAGAATGATTGCCGCCGCGCTGGTGACAACCGCCAGCCGAAATACGGATGTAGGGCTGACCAGCAGCGTGTCTTGGGTGCCGATAGAAACAAGCTGGTGTCCCTTAATACGTCGTCGGACATTCAAAAGCAGAACGGCCAAGCATTCGCGTTCGGGGTCAAAATAGGGGTTGGTGGCGATGTGAAGTTTCCAGTAGTCGGCAACCTTTTCAGGCGTGTCACAGTCCTTCAAGGCATCGGGCAATGGGGCATTCGCGCAACGGTGTCACCTTGTATTCGTAGGGCGTAGCCGGAAACTTGAACGGGGCAACCAAGGCCGGAAAATCAGGAGTGGTATTCATGGTCTTTCAGGCGTTGAGGGTGGAAGCGAAACGGGAGCCGTATTTGCCGCGAGGGTCGCCGGAAAGAGAATTGTAGGGAGCACAAGCCCCGCACGGATGCTGCCAGAGACAACGGCGTTGATTCCAATGAAAGCCAAGACGCCAAAGGACATTGGCGGCGGCGCGATGTGAACGACGGGGAAAATCGAGCCAAATCCAACGGCCAACAATCTCGGCCAGTTCAAACTGCTGCGGTAATTGGGCTTTCAAGAGTCCCAAAACGGTCTGCGTGGGTAATTCGCGGTTGCTGGTATGCGCGGCGAAGGCGCGGGTTTTTGAAACCGACGATGGCCGGACATTCGCCGGTGCTGACGCTTTAATTCTGGAATGTGTTGTCTTCATAGCTTTTTTTTTGAAACCGCTGTCCGTCACCCTGCCGTTTGCTGCTCGCTTCACTGGTCGGAAGGCAGGAAGCCGTGCGCGTCAGCGCATTCAAAAACTGGGTGAACGCAAAAACCGTGACAGTGGTTGGGGGTTTGGGGGGGGAACCGCTGGCGCGGTTTTTGGAGTCACCGCAAACTATCGGCTGAGTGCCGGACGGGTGAGCAGCAAACGATGGGAGTGAGGGTGGGCGTAAAAAAGGCGAAGAACCACAACGTGACTCATGCCGGTGGAGACTGATTTTTTAGATTTTTTCTATCCACACATGCAAGTTGCTGGAATGCCATCAGCGTTTTGGCGTTGGGATATTCAACACATAACGTTTCGACCTGATGGCTTTTTCTGTTCGTCCGCATTTCTCAGCCACAATTTTGTCGAGCGCGGTGCCAAGCAAGCTCAACTCCTCAGCCGTCCAGGGGCGGCGTGCTGGAGGAATATGCAGTTGCAATCGGCGAGACGAAACAGACGAGGCGCTTCGTCCCAGTCTTTTGGCAACTTCGGCATCCATCATTGTTCCGAGCAATTGTTCCTCCTTTGCCGTCCAAAATTTCCATTTCGGTTCAAATATTGGAACCCCCAACTGGAACCGGCGATTTTTTACAGCATCAACACTGCATCCGATCTGCTTGGCGGCGGCTTCATCAGACATTTGGCCAAGGATACTCTCCTCTTTCGCTGTCCATTTATGGCGATGACATGGAATGCCCAACTTAGAGCGCCGGACTTGAACAACGGATTCGCTGCAACCCAATCGCCGCGCAATCTCGCTGTCTGGTGCCGTGCCTAACAATTTGTCTTCCGCCGGAGTCCATTGATGGGCTTTCCAATTCCTCGACACGATGCCGAGGCGGACTCGCCGATTTTGAACGGCGTTCAATGTTCTTCCAAGCAGCTTCGCTACCTGTTCGTCTGGACGTTGACCTAACAATTGGTCGTCCACGGGCCGCCACGGACGGGCATTCTCGTACCGGACTGGAACCCGCAGCTTGATACGGCGCATCCGCACGGCCTGCACAGTGCGCCCCAATCGTTTGGCTAATTTGCGGTCGGTCATGGTTCCCAGGAGTTCGTCCTCTGCTTTTGACCATCCCCGGTGCAACGGATGGAAGGCCGGGATTCCGAGTCGGCGTCGCCGTGGGCCTATCGAAATCTGTGGCCGATTCAACTGCCGGGCCAGGTCCGGGTCCGGCATCTTGCCTAACAAAGCATCCTCTTTGTCCGTCCAGGGGCGACTCCGTTTGGGCTGTGGAATCCCCAAGTGAATGCGGCGTATTTGAATGGCCGAGATGGTGCGGCCAAACCGGCTAGAAAACTCTTGATTCCGCATCGTTCGGAGCAGCTCCTGTTCTTCCTTCGTCCAGCGGCGTAATTGGGCATCGAATTTAGCAATTCGCAATTTTAGGCGTTTTCGCATTACGGCCCCCTCCGGCTTTCCTAATTGCAAAGCCACGTCCTTGTCAGGAGCTTTCCCAAGCAATTGAATTTCCGCCGAAGACCACCCGAAGCCGGGTTTAGCAGAATTGACCGATTTTGTGTCTGATGCCGCTGGCATACTTGTCGAGTGCCTTGCCGTGTTTTGCTTATGATGACAATGCAGACAAAGCGCCGTCAAGTGCCCACCTTTGACTTAGTGCCATGCTCACAATACTGAAAGAAAAAGCCGTTTGCCTCCTCAAACTTGTGCTTCTTGCGTTCGCCCCTTGGCTTTGCGGGCATTTTTCAACCGCCAATGCTGGTTGACTGCCGCGCGTGCCCGAGAAAGCCACTTCACATCATTTGCCAATGCTTCTATTTCAACCCGAGAGAAGAATTTTTCAGAGTTGGGACGGGGAATGCCCTGCGGTTGAAGAAATCCGCGTGCGACCAGGATCGGGATTTCATGCGGTTTGAATCCGAGCAATCCTGCAGTCATTGCCGCAGTCAGGCTGGCAGGTAATCGCACCAGATTCAACACTGTCTTAAGTTCGGGGCTGATACTGTAAGCCGGTTCGGACTTGTCCCTTTTATCTTTCTGTTCGGCGCGAATAATTTCTTCGCCTGGAGCGTAATTCGGTTTTTGGTTTAGATCACTCATGGCGGCATTCTTTCAGATTTTTGGCGCGTTCAGTTGCAATGATTGCACAAAATAAAGGTCCGGTTTTAGAGGATTTAAGGCGGCGTTTTCCGCCTTTTTCCTCCAAGCTGATTCTTGCTCTGACTTTTTCTGGAGGCATTTTCTCATAACGGCAGAGCCACCTTGTTCCATTTTGGAACAAAATGAAGCCTTTTAATCAGGGCGGATCAGCGAGTGGAAACGGGCTTCTGAATACCTGGAAGAAAGCCCGTTTCGCCTCGCCCGCCCGCGCAACCAAAGTCTTGCGATGTTTTGCGAGCGGAAGCGTCCCCGGCGAAAGGGAGGTGGGGTGAGACCGGGAGCGCGGCGCGAGTTAAAAAGCTCGCAAGTCTTTGGGCGCAATTACCGTGGCGAATTGGTCTTGTCGAATTGCTGGTTCATCTTCTGCAATTTATCCGTCATGTTTTGAATTGCCTGAAGCTGATTTTCCAAAAGGCTGCTCGTGAAATAAACGTAGCTGTTGGTTTGGCCGTCTTCAACTTTCGTTTCAACAGCATCGGTGCCGGGAACCTCCAGAGCATAGCCTTGATTGATGACCCCGTTTTCCTCTGTCCGCAGGACTTTGATGGGTTGCTGGGCGATGGCCAACTGCTTGAACGCTTCCTGATTGTAATTGACGAGCTGTTCGGCGTAGGCAATCCGGCTGGCGGTGTTGCGCTCATAATAGTCATGGAAATTGATATAGATGACGACGCTTGCGCCAAACGCAATCAACGCTCCGGCAGCCATGCCATGCCACATGGCCGCATTCCAAAGCCGCCCTTTCCACGAACGCGCTGCTTCGTCGCTGGCCTCCTGGACTTTTTGAAGCGTGGGAACAACCTGCTTGCTCAACTCCTCCGTGCGTTTGAGGAATGGCGCAATGACTTCGCGGTTAATGTTAGTCTCAACCGCCGTTTTGATTCCCTGAACAATAGCTTGGGTGTCCATTTGCGAGCCGATATTTTTCAGCATCAATTCAATCTTGGAAACGGTTTCATTGCACTTGGCGATGGTCATTTTGCAGAGTTCATCGGTCTGTTCGGCGTGATTGCCGATGCTGACATCCCGCCTTTCAATGGCTTTGGCCAGCATTTCAATTTCCTCGCGGGCATCCTGAATGGTCTGCATGATATTGTGGTTTGCTTCAATTACCGTGGCCGGGAGACGCTCGGAATAATGGGCATACACGTCCAGCACCAGGAATAATTGCGCAAAGAAATTGCCGCTGTCACCGTCAGCGAAACGGTGAAAGATTTCCTTGGCCAGCTCCCGCTTTTCAGGCGGATAGCTGGTCAGCATTTCGTTAAATAAATTTCGCTCATTCATAAAAGACTCCCATTATTCGGTAAGGTTCACCTTCGCGCCGCGTTTGACAACTGCCGGTTGACCGATGGATGGCACCAGTTTGGGTTTAATGGCGATGGCCGCGGAGGTGGGCAGGAACTTGGCCGCAATGCGGTCATACTGGCCGTATAAGGTCGCCAGCCAGTCCTGCAAGACGCCCCGCGCCATGATGTCCAAGCCAAGCTCATCATTGGTCACGGCTTCATTGAACGGAATGCCGCGCTGCTGCTCTGATTCCAATCTCGCCAGCCCAAGTTTCACAAATTCCGATAGCACTGGTACGGTGACGCTCACCGCGCCAAGTTTGATTAAGTCCTGCTCCAATTCACTCCCGTCAAACATCCGGGTCCTGGGCGCTCTGGCCGGATTGCGGACAATGACGTAATCCACCTGGCTGCCGCAAAACTGGCAAACCGTATCGAGATTGCTCATTACATCGAGGTCGTCCAATGGGAAAACCATGAGCGTGATGCGGATGCCCTGCGCGTTGGCAATGTCAAAGAAATGCGTTGCCGATAACGCTTTCATTATCTGGCCGTCCAGATGGGCGCGGGGATCAACGAGCGTGACTGGCTTGGCGGTGGTTTTTTTCAAGATCATAATGAGTTCGTCCAGGTCATCGGCCTGCCCGTTCAAGGGCATGAGCCGGACATTGGCCGGAAACAGGCGGGACAAGGTTTTGTTGTCTCCGTCCAGGTCGAAACCTTGCCATTGGATGCCGTGCTGGTTAAGCCAGCAGGCCCGCGCGGCGGCTTCAATGCTTTTGCCCATATTCCCTTTGGCCTGCATGGGCAGAATCAGGCGATGTTTAACTTCCTTCATAGATGTTGGTGTTGTACCGGGGTTTTTTCACCGGCGTTGTTTCGTTTGGTTGTGGTTGCAGTGTTGGAATGAAAGCTGGCTGTTCCTCGATGCCTTCTGGTGCGCTGCTGCCGGCTCGTGGCCGGCGGGCGATGGCCCGCTGACAAAAGCGGTGAACTGCGCTCAAGGTAATTTGAATGCCACGTTCATTGAGCCATCGGGCAATTTCCTTGTGCGTCCAATGTTTGCGGCGCAAGGCGAGAATCGCGTCGCGGTGCGCTTCCAATTTACTGCGCGTGCGGCGTTCCTTTTCACTTTCGGCTTGTGGTTGCAAATTCATTTTGTTCTTACCTTTTTAGAGTCCAATAATTCTGTCAGACGTTCGCGCGATTTTTGCGCGATTTTTGCGCGAAATTCGCGCGAACGCGCGGTCATTGCCGCGCCCGCTTAGCTGTGCTAAGGGAAGATGTCTGACAGAATTATTGGACTTTAAAACAGTCTTCATAGCTGTGTGCATCGTTGACATGAAGATAAGCCATCAAAAATGAATTTGCTTACCGAGTAGTGGAAGGGTTGGTGTGGGATTGTGAAGGATAGTGACTTCAAGGGGATGACAGAACAGCGTTTAGGCATACAGTGGCTTCGTGTTAAGAGTCATAGCCAGTCGAAATCCACAAGCGGCAAAGCAGTATCACAAGCAGTCCTTGAAGCGTGAGGACTACTACAGTGAAGGGCAGGAAATTGCCGGGAATTGGCAGGGCATTGGAGCGGAAAAATTAGGACTGACGGGGCCAATCCAAACCGAAGCGTATAACGCTCTGTGCGACAATTTAAAGCCCGGCACGAATGAGCGATTGACACAGCGCAACAAGAGTAATCGCACGGTGGGTTACGACTTCAATTTCCATTGCCCAAAATCCGTATCCGTCGTTTATGAGTTCACCCAGGATGAGCGCATTCTCAATGCGTTCAGGCTCTCGGTGAATCAAACCATGCGAGAGATTGAATCGGAGATTAAGACACGGGTTCGGAAACAGGGGGCCAATGAGAACCGGACTACGGGCAATATGATTTGGGCGGAATACATTCACTTTACCGCCCGTCCGGTCAACGGCGTTCCCGATCCGCATTTGCACGCGCATTGTTACACCTTTAACACGACCTGGGATGATGTGGAAAAGAAATGGAAGGCCGGACAGTTCCGGGATTTGAAAGCTGACGCGCCGTATTTTGAAGCGGCATTCCATGCCCGGTTTGCCAAACAACTCAATGACTTGGGCTATGGCATTGAGCGGACACGCGCGCGTGCGGCCAAAGGTTGGGAGATCGCCGGTGTGCCGCAACGGGTGCTGGATGAATTTTCCAAACGTTCGGAACAGGTCGAGCAAAAGGCAAAAGAATTGGGCCTGACATCTGCCAAAGAAAAGGACGGGTTGGCCGCCCTGACACGGGAGCGCAAGCAAAAGGACATGCAAAAACCGGAATTGCGTCAGCTTTGGGATCAGCGTGTTTCAACCGATGAGCGGGCGGCAATTCAGAACGTCCGTAACGTGGTCGCTGACAGGCCAAAAATTTCGGAGATGAAGGCAATGGATTTTGCCGTCCAGCATTGCTATGAGCGTGCCTCCATTGTTACTCAAAAGGAATTGCTCCGTGAGGCATTCCGTTATGGCACCGGCGATGTGGACGTTGAACGGGTTAAACGCCAGCTTTTGCGGGATGAATTTCTCGGCCAAAACATGGACGGCAAACAATGGCTGACGACAAAGGATGTATTGGCGGAAGAAAAGCGGCTGGTCTCCTTTGTCCAGGATGGCCGAGGCAAGTTTAAGCCGTTCAATGTGGGCAAATATCAGTTTCAAAATGAGAAGCTGTCAGATGAGCAACGCAATGCCGTGCTTCATGTCCTGCATAGCATAGACCGTGTGACGGCCATTCGTGGCGGGGCGGGCACGGGCAAGACGACCATGATGCGCGAAGCGGTCACGGCCATTGAATCCAGCGGCCACAAGGTTTTTACCTTTGCGCCGTCGGCGGAAGCCTCTCGCGGCGTTCTCCGGTCGGATGCTGGCTTTGCCAATGCTGAAACGGTTGAGGCGTTATTACAAAATCAAAAGTTGCAAGATCAGATACGGGGGCAGGTGGTTTGGATTGACGAGGCCGGGCTTTTGGGAGTTCGCACATTGGCACGGGTGACGGATCTGGCCGAAAGGCAAAACTGCCGGATTATCCTTTCCGGGGACACAGCGCAACATCGGGCCGTCGAGCGTGGCGATGCGCTCCGCATTTTGGAACGGCACGCCGCGTTGCAAGCCGCCGAACTGACGCAAATCCGGCGGCAGAAATTGGACGCGCACAAGGCCGTGGTCGCCGATTTGCGAAACGGCGATTTGGGAAATGCTTTTAACCGGCTAAACAAACTTGGAATGTTGCGGGAAATGGACGCCGACAAACGGCATGAGGCATTGGCAACGGATTATGTTGCCGCCGTGAAAGAGGGCAAATCTGCGCTGGTCATTTCGCCCACTCATGCCGAAGGGGAGCGAGTCACCCAGGAAATTCGTTCCAAACTGAAAATCGCAAAGAAGCTTGGGCCTAGTGAACGCGAATTTGTTCAATTCAAAAACCTGCAATGGACGGCGGCACAAAGAGCCGATGCCCGCAATTATCAGACGGGCATGGTCATTCAGCTTCATCAAAACCTTGTCGGCTTCCGGCGTGGCGAGCGGGTCACTGTAACGGCGCGGGATGAGCATGGCATATCGGTCAAACGGCAGAATGGCGAAACGGTGTTGCTCCCCTTGGGATTGGCCGCGCAGTTCCACGTTTATGAATCCCGAAAAATCGCTCTGGCTGCCGGTGACAGGATTCGGATTACGCAAAACGGGTTCACCCAAGACAAGCAACGTCTCAACAACGGCGATTTGAAAGAAGTTGGAGGCTTTACCAAAAACGGTGACATCAAACTTTCAAATGGTTGGGTGATTGCCAAGGATTTCGGGAACCTGGCGCACGGTTATTGCCTTACGTCTTACAGTTCGCAAAGCAAAGGGGTTGACCGCGTGTTTGTAGCAGAGAGTTCCGAGTCTTTCCGGGCCGCTGACCGCGAGCAATTTTATGTCTCCGCCAGCCGATTCAAGGAATCACTCGCAATTTATACGGATGACAAAAGCGAGTTGCTTGCCGCCGTCAGCAAATCGTCTCTCCGGCCTGCCGCGCTGGATTTGGTCGAAGGCGCATTGCCGAAAGTTCTCAAGAAGAAAGCTTACCGCGCTCGTCGTGGGCAACGCGTTAACCAGGCTAAACAGGAGTTTGCGCCCGCACAGAAGATTGCAGAAGAAAAGGCAATCACCGTTGAACAAAAGGCAATCCGAGAAAAGCCTAAACCAATGAAAATCTCCACTGAAAACAAACAGAACATTCAACAAAGGATGAGCATATGAAAATGGAAATTGACGAAAATCGCCTGCCTTATCGAACAAGTAATAACGCGCCGCAGATGCTGGACATTCGCGCCACGGCTGGAGACTGCATTGCGCTGCCTTATCACTTTCTGGAAATGGTGCAGCATAATCCTTCGAATGCGCTGCTGCTTACGTTCGCGGCGTGTGAAGTCCGCGTTGAGGGACGCGATCTGGCTGGTCTTTACACCGCCCTCATTCAACACCGCGTTGAATATATTCAGGAAAATGACGCCAAGTATGAAAAGGCCACTGATAAAAAGCCGTTTATTTCGCGCATTGAAATTAAGCCGGTTTCAACTGGCTTGGAATTGATTGTCAGCGGTTTTAAACCTGAACGCGAATCGCTTGCAAGATGAAGGCGTGGCGATTTCCTGGCTTGACCGATCCTCAAGGGAATCGGGCGTTCGTTTTAACTGGCATATTTGTGCCTGTTTTATCAGGATATGTCACATCGAATGTGGTGTTTAGCGAATCGCCACCGAATGTTTTCCCATCATCCTCGACCAAATTCCATTCCAAGTTTATCCAACCGTTTGTCGTGGTGCCCGTGATGGTCTTGAGATGTTTGCCCTCATCAGTGGTGATCTCAATTTTGAAATTAGCAACCGGTTCAATAAGTTTGGCGACAAGTGGAACACTGTTTGAAATAAATACGCTTGAGCTTTCAAAGAATTGAAGGTCATTAGTAGAATTAAATTTCAAAGCTGGGCCGATGATCGTCATATCATTCCATTGCATCTTCGGACCGTCGCATGTCAGACGAGCACGGAGTTTATATTTTCCAGGACTGTCATACCCGGTGTTCCAGGATAAAAGGCAATCACCATTGGTGGCTCGCTCCGAATCATATAGGTCGCACAAGGCAAAATCGCCGTCCTTATTGATGACACCCAAATCAATGCTCCAGAAATTCGTTTTGAGCACGTCGTACCGTATAGGCACACGGAATTCAACTACATCATAATCATCCTGCTTGGACACCTGGGTCAATGTCAGCGCCTTTGCAAGTGTTGATGCATTTGCATCGAACACGTTCCTGCGCAGAAGCCATTGGCTAATGGGCGCATCTTCATAAAATGGTTCTGCGCTGGTCGAATCGCAATTGTATTCGACCGTAATGGGAGACCACAAAGTGTTGGCAGCGTCCGGTGCGGTAACTCGGTTTGTGCTGCCGGCAAGCAGCATTTCAGAATAAAGGACTATGCAAAGGCAAGCTAGATTTTGGTTGAGCAATTTTTGCAAATCAATAGGCCTTAGAGTTTACATATGCCAACGTGCATGAACAACAATTTGCCAATTATTTCCACAGCGGCTGCGTTATCCAAACCGCTTTAGCCGGATGATTTGTGTGAATCGGCGCGACACCAGGAAATAGAGATGCAAGATTCGTGAATATCAGAGGTGGCCTTAGAATGAACGTTGGATCTGCAATGCTCAACTGGAGTAGTTTCTTGGTGGGAGAGTAAAGCTCGACAAAAGCCACGTCTCCAAAGTGTTCTCTCTGATTGCGTGGGGAAAGCCAAGATATATCGTAAATGGGCACGAAATTCGTTTTGGTGAATTCATCCCCTTTCGGCAAGCCATTCCAAAAATCATTAAGCGTGATCTTGGCTTTACAGTCCTTGTTCAGCCGTCCAACATCTACATGCACGGCTTCCAACCATTGCGTAGCCAATTGGTATGCCAGATTCGTGTTGAGGTCCTCTATCGGCAATGTGGATTGCCCCTGCAAAGCGAGGCATATCTGGTCATAGTTCGCGATAGTGCAACTGTTAAACTTATCGCTGGCAGCAACTCCGTAATTATAATCCTTCGTGGAGACATTCCCGATCATTTTATAAGCATAGGAGAAACCGAATGGACTGACGTGATATTCGACGAGGTTTGATTCAGTTATTGGCAATTTCTCCGGCAATGCCAGTTCTTTGGCAACCCGATTTGCCTCCCCTATCATCAATTTCAATGCCTCTTTCTGATAGGCGGCCGTTGTAAAGCGATGGTTGACATACAGGACAATCCCATTGGTATCCACATATCGAGGAACGCCCGGCGGCAGTTGCCAACCGGCTTCGTCATAGTGAGGTATCACTGGTTGCGTACCGTCTATTAGGTCATCGCCGCAGTGCGCATTTAAGGCCGTCAAGGCGGTTACGCAAAAGAGAATTCCCAACGGTTGCAGGCGTTTAAGGAGTATCGATCGGAGATGCATAGAGACCCTCATAATTGGCATCCACGCTGTACCGCGTCAAACCCGAATGGCCAATTATATAGATCGGGCTAGTGATGACGTTCGTCGCGGGAATGTAATAGTTATACGGTTGACCATCAGCTCCGGCCTCGCCGGAGATGTGGTAGGACTGCACATTGCTAGGAACTGGAAAGGGCGCAATGTTGGGCTGCTGGACAGAGGCTGAGTGGACGCATACAGCGAGAGCATACTTATCTAGCCAAAGCTCGTACATGTCATTCAAAGCTTCGGTGTAGGCCAAACCCACATCCTCCGTTTCGGTAGTATCAACGGTCGGGTTTAACCAGCCGGTGACTTCCTTCGCCCAACCGACAAACGCCTGCTGGCCCAATTTGTACCGAGCCGCGCTATTCGTCGCCCACATAGGAAAAATGCCGAAGGCTTCTCTCCATTCTGGCGTTGAAGCGGTAGAGCACCCGTCCAGGAAAACAAATCTATAGGGATTTTTCACGCTGATTATCTGCGATCCATAAAAGTTTGTCAGGACACCAGCAATGTCAGGTGCGAACAACGTGACGCTAAAATTGTAGCTGCCAATACCATTAGCAGTGCCGTGCGCATAGGCAAAGAAGTTCTTTGTGGAGCCATTCGCCATAGTTGGATACAGCCAGTTGGTGACTTCTGATTGAGAAGTCAAATATCCGGGCCAGCCCTCACTTGTTCCATTTCCACGGTTATTGTTATCTTCGCCCGTGTAGAAATTGAAACTCGAATCGTAATTGTCTATGATGCCATTGGCATGCGTTGTCGGGGTTAGCAGGTAATCAACGACAGCTTGCATCCCGTTCCACACCGCCCCATAATCTGCGAACTGAGCGGAGAAGTTCCCGTTTGGCGGGGTATAGACATACATAAAATCAAAGCCATTGCCCTGTTCTGTAATATTAAGCTGCGGCATTCTTCGTTTGTGTTGTTTGTGCGTGCTTTGCTTTGAGGCGTTGTAAGTTCCTGACTGTTCAAAACCAGAATCCAAGAGGGTGACGTCATAGACCGTGTCCACGTTTGCGCCTGCAAACGGAGTGACGCCGTCAGCGTATGTATCATTCCAATTTTCCTGAATCATCCCATTTGATGTTGAATTTGTGATGGCGGTGATGAGCGTTTCAGGGTTCGTTGATGGATCATAGAGGGAAATGACGTAATTGGCGTCCTTCTCCGGCAGTTGCGCGTCAAGATAGGCTCCGTTTGTGTCGAAGTAAGAATCGCTCTCGAAGAACTGAAGGACGTTATCCGAGTAGTATGGCAGGATTGGCCCGCTGCCTGCATTAACTGAAGTGGGGCCGCCTGAGTCGTTCAAGGCGAATTGAACCTGCGCGAAATGCTGCCCTGGGGATTGATAGGTTGTATTCCAGTTCAGGAGCGCATTCCCGTCGGCAGCGTTGGTAACATCTTCCAAAGTAACACATGCGCCATTAAAAAACAGTTGCAAGATCCCACTATTGGTCAGGATGTTGTAGCTGATAGGAATTTCAAAGGTGGCAATATCGGATTCTGGGTCACTGACTTGTTCCAAAACCAAGGGATTGTTTGGATCGAGTGGGTTAATGCCTAATGCAGCCTTGACACGGCCAACCAAGCCGTCCCCGGACAAATCCGTGTCCAAGTACGCGGAATTGTAAATGTCATTTGTAACGCCATCCGTCATGGGATTATTCGGGTCAGTTTCGCCTGGGTCAACGACGCCGTTGCCATTGGCATCTTCCACATAATCGGGAATGCCGTCGCCGTCACTGTCGAGTGGTGCATTGTTCGTGGCCGCAACGTAGTGCAAACCGATATTGACGGACGAAGTGGCTGCGTCTTTGATTTGATTTGTAAAGACCGTGTACTGTGCCAGCCCTGCCGCTCCTGCTGTCCGACTGCCTGCTTCGTAAAGTGGTGTTAACGATGAGAGATAATAGTTGCCAAACGTCCCTGCCACAAATGGTGGCGCGTAGCTCAACACCTGTTCATGCCCGCCGTCCGTGAAACCGTCGCCGGTGGTCGTTGTCTGAAATTGGTTGGTGTAACCCGATTGCAATTCCGCCACCATCAGCGGCCAATAGCCGTTGTAATCATAATCCAAGGGTAAAGCTGCGTCCTGATAAAAATTTATCTTGTCGAACATGTTGTCCTCAAATGTCCAATTGCCCGAGGACGATGTTTGCGAGAACATGACGAGGTATCCGCCACGCAGCAGGTTATTTTCGGCAGAAATCGCCGTATCCACGTTGATTGTCCCGTCGTACCAATAAAAAGACGGCTGCAAATTAACAGATTCGTTCTCAAACAGGTTATTGTCCCACGTTACGGTACCGGCACCATAAAAGGTCGTGTAAGGAATTCCAAAAAAGTTCCCATTGTCCGGTTCGCCGAGACTAATCCAGCCGTCAAACAAGTTGCAGTCCCGCATTGTCCAGTTCACGACGCTGTTATAGGACGCCATGTAATTTTGGGCTCCGTTCTGCCCCGCCCAAACCTCATACCAATTGGCGGCAGGATAGAAATTGCAGAAACGAAAATCCATTACTGGCGCAACATCGTTGGTTGCGCCCTCGAAATTTGGCACGAAAAGGCTGTAACAGGGATATTCGTATTGTTCTTGAACCCATTGAACATCGGTGAAAACAATCGGCTTGGTGGGAGTGCCGTGGCTGACAAATGACGATTCCTCACGCAGATCAAAGCCCCAATAGGTTGAAGTATTCAAATCTTGGCGGAAACCAATGACCGTGCCTGGCAGCACGGTGATCGTGCCGAAGTTCGTCATCCCTGCCACGGTGTAATCAAGACTATCGTAATAGTAGCCTTCGTCGGGCAGCCCATTTGTGTAGCGCGGCGCTTGCGGCGAAAGTGTCAGATTACCAGACAAACTCATAAATTCCGGCAAGGCGATTGGGGCATAGGTGGTTTTATTGCGAAATTCATTCAGCAAATACGGGCTGATGTTGGTCGTTCCGGTCTGGTGCAACGTGCTCCCTGTAGCTAAATAGTAACTGCCTGCCCCGTTGGTTTGGAAATTTGAAGTGGCGGGTGCAACCGTACTGTTATGCAAAGATGCACTACCAGCGTTGCCGGTAACGATGCTGTTGGTCAAAACCGCGAAGACCGGTGACACGGCGGCGGTGTAAAGGTTGGAAACGTCCGCCGTGATGTTCTCGGCGGCGATGGCAAAGCTGTTGGTGCTGGCGGCAACCGCTTCCTGACAGCCAGCAAACAGAACATTGTGCAAACTGTCCACCCCATTGGATTCGTTCAGGATGGAGGCGTTGCATCGGAAAAATTGGCCATTCCAAATGTCCAGCCGCCCATTTGCGGGTGTGGAGACGGCCTCATCCGCGTAACGAAACCAAACATTGGTCAATGACAGATTGCCTGCTACCTGTGACAAATCCAGATATGGAACACCGGTGAAATGTGGTTGCGGTGAATTGGTATTCCACTGTTCCCCATACGCGTTGTCATCAATCGTCGTTAGAACAGAGGGATTGTATGCCGTCCCTTTACACGTCACTGTGCCCAAGACTTGCAAAGTAGGGTTGGTCTGCGTGTAATCGAATTTGAGAATTGCTCCCGGCTCAAAGACAGTATCGCCGTACAATTGCACAGGCGAAGCGATATGGTAGGTGACGCCGCTACGGAAGGTGTAATCCTGCCTCTGGCCGATGGGCTGCGTCTGGTAAGGGTCGCCGCTGCCACTGTCCGCTATCAGCGTTGCAGTATGGCTTGTGACCGAGCCGGTCGCGCTGGTAACGATGCAGGCATAGCTACCAGCCTCCGCCGCATTGACATTGTTGATTGTGTAACTGCTGCTCGTTGCGCCGGAAATGTTCGTCCCATCGAATGTCCATTGATAAGACAAATCGCCACCAGTCGCCACAACGGTAAATGTCACGGTGTCGCCTGCCACAACTTCTTGTGTCATTGGCTCCGTGTCGATGACAAGCTCCGATGTGCGCGCCCACACAAACAGATTCGTCCGGCCATTCAGGCCCAGTGTTACCGGCGTCAAATGGCCAACTGCACCCGTGACCGTGTTTTCCACCGTCCACTGCGGCAACAATAAATTCACCTTAGTCAATACATCATAAAAATCTCCATTGGTCGTATTATGAATCAGGACGTTGAAATAATTGGACGAGAGAGAGTAGGCATTGGTTGGCACTTCAAGCCAAAGGCCGTTGGTGTTAATTGTAAAGCCCATCGGTGGAAAATAGTAAATGTTCGTGCCGCCGTCACTATTGGTGCTTCCCGGCGCGGGCGGGTAGTCCACGTCATCGAGCAAGTAAAAACCCGATGAGCCAGTTGATGCTGTCGAGTCTGCCGACATCGCCGAGGCGGACATAGCGGACGCAGAATGAGAAGGCGTTAAATTCCAAAAAGGCGTTCCAAACGCTTCAGGGAGAGGGGGCCATTCCGGGTGGGCCAGTGACCAGTACGTTCCACCCATGCCGCCATCCGGCAAGTTTGTCGGCCAGATTAACGGCGTAGCCGACAAGTCGTTGACCAATTCCGTCAACTGTGTGTCTGAATATGATTCGACGGATTGCAAGCTTTGTGGCGAATGAGGGATAATCGAAGTCGTGGGTGTTTCCTGGGCATGAACGAACGTTGCCCCCATAACGCATGCAGCGCCTAAAAACGCGGCAACCACCGACGATTTTTGGAGAAATGTTTTCATATATTAAATGATCCTACCTGACTTGTAATTTTTTAACTGAAACAAAATTAAAACAACAGACTCTGCCTGCGCTTGAACCATTGCTACCCAATTGCATCCGGCAACGCAATAAAAATAATGGCATCATCCGTTTAGCGGTGTGGTGACGTTTAGCGGCTTCTGATTTCCTGCCATGCTGTGCCGTCATCTGATTATCGCGTTGTCCTCGGTGCCGCCATCCGAAAAAAGCGGAAGCGGTTGCATCTATCCCAGGAGCAGCTTTCGGAAAAAGCGGACTTGCATCCGAATTACCTCGGCAGGGTGGAACGTGGCGAAGAACACGTTTCATTGATTGCCTTGCGGCGGATTGCCAAGGCGCTCGGCGTCCGGGTTCGCGAGCTGGTGCGGGATATTTGATTGGGCGATTCAAAGGCACCGCCCGGCCTTGATAGGGTTGGCATTGTTTTCTCATTCGGAGATTCTTTCGCTGTCAGTTTTGGGGTGATTTCACTCTGGCATGAAAAACAATGCGATAAACGAAATCGGTAATCTCAAATGGTTTAGCAATGTAGTCCACCGCGCCACGTTTCTTGCCTTCGGCCATATCTTCCGGTGAATGACTGCCGGAGACGAAAATGATGGGGGTATTTCGAGAGATGTGCCGTTTTCTCAATTCAGAACAGACTTCAAATCCAGTGATGTCTGGCAATTTAATGTCCAGTGTAATGAGGTCGAATTTGTTTTCGGCGGCGATCTTCATGGCCTTCTGGCCGGTACAGGCGGCTTCCACATCGCAGCCGGCCTGAGTCAGAGCGGTGACCATCAGGCAGGCGAGGGAAACCTCATCTTCCACAATGAGAATTCTTGCTTTGCCTTTCATAAATCATTGCCGATGGGTTGCTATAAAATCGCCAGGGAGTTCGGATAATGCAGTTCCGTCAAAACGTCAAGCCAATATTTCCCATATATGGGAAATGCTTCCCCGCACAATGGGTGCATGGCAGAGTCTTTGCAGAAGCAGCTTGGCCGGTATCTGCGCCAGCGGCGCGGACGGTTGAGCCTGCCCGCTTTCGCCCGCAAGATGGGAATTTCCTCTTCGTCACTGCAACGAATTGAAATGGGCGAGCAAAATGTCACGCTAAAAACACTCGATCTGCTTTTGAAACGGCTCAAATGCCGGTGGTCCGATGTCTTCAATGACGGCAAATAATCAGCTTTGCATTTCCGTGTGGGAGTGATTCTCCATTTGCGAATCTTCATATTGAAAATGTGACAGTTAAAGTGTTTGAATAATGAAGCCTGCTGCTTTTCAATTCCTCAATGATGCATTTGCAGCGCGTAGGATGCACCTAAAATTCCGGGCCTTCTTTTGACGATCCCTGCTGTTAAATGGTAATGGTTGCGTAGCCATTTAGAGGCGTTACGATTCTCTATCTTAAACAAAGTGGTTTGGTCGGCACGGGCGACAATCACGTCAACATTCATTTTTAGCACCTGTTGTAATCGTTACAGTAGATTACGGCGCATACGCCGTATCTGTCAACGATGAAATTTTAGATAAATCAGATGTGTCAAAACCGAAGAGCCGTTCACCGTGGTTGAAACAATTAGGTGACAACATACGTCGAGAACGCCTTGCCCAAGGCATAAGCCAGCAGCGGCTAGCGGAGATCGCCGATTTAAACCTCCGCAATGTTCAACGAATCGAAGCGGGCGAGTTGAATGTGCTTCTGACGACCGTTATTCGGATCAGAATGGCTTTGGGCTGCCCTTTAGAACGGCTCTTGCCGAAGGATTCATAACAAGAGCAACACCCGGAGGATGTTCTTTTGCTTTCAAAACGGGATAGTTTGCAACAGTCGGTGACGCAGCCAGGAGAATAACGCTGAGCTTCCACTGATTACCGACCGGCGACATATACTGGAACATTGGATTGCCGCACACGACATCCCGCAATGGCGTTATGAATACCGCTTAAAAATAAAAACCCGCTCAATTTTTCGGGGGGGGG
>DASYYL010000179.1:0-3038 GCA_035933915.1 Verrucomicrobiia bacterium | reverse complement strand
GGTAGTATGTCTTATTGGAGGCAGCTCATCTTCTGTGAGCCGTTATCAGTTCATCAAATTGCATTCCCAACCTCCCTGTTCGCTGTTAAACGCCGTCCGCGCTCACAGCCACAGTCAACCCAACCGAAGCGAAACCCGCTTCGGCGGGTTGGACGGCATGAAAGAAAAGCCCATGAATGCTCACATCTATGAGCAGATCACCGAACGTATCATGGCCTTGCTTGCGCAAGGCACAGTCCCCTGGCAGAAGCCGTGGAAGGCACGCACCGGGTTGCCCCGGAATCTTGTCAGTCAAAACCCCTATCGCGGCATCAACGTCTTCCTGCTGTTGGCCATGAGCTACGAATCACCGTTCTGGCTCACCTTCCGGCAAGCGTTGCAGCTTGGCGGCACGGTGCGCAAGGGCGAGAAATCATGTCCCGTCGTCTTTTGGAAACAGACGACCATTGAAGACACCGAATCCGGCGAGCAGCAGAAAAAACGGATGCTCCGCCTTTACCATGTCTTCAATGTGGCGCAATGCGACGGCCTCAAAACCGGCACCGGGCCGATAGAGGAGCCCGTCGACGGCATCGTCAAGCCCGAGGGAATTGTCGCCAACATGCCGCAGCGACCCGAAATCAAGCACGGCATGACCCGCGCCTTCTATTCGCCGTGTGAGGATTGCGTTGGCTTGCCAATGCGGGAACGGTTCGAGCGGGCGGAGGCTTATTACGCCACGCTCTTCCACGAACTGGTTCACGCCACCGGCCACGAATCGCGTCTAAATCGTGTGACGCTCACCGAAAAGGCCGGTTTTGGCTCCAATCCCTACTGCAAAGAGGAATTGATCGCCGAGATGGGCGCCGCCTTTCTGTGCGGCCAGGCCGAGATTGCCGAGCGGACGATTGATAATTCTGCCGCCTATCTCAATGGCTGGCTTGAACAGTTGCGCAGCGACAAAACCCTGATTGTCCAGGCGGCGGCACAGGCGCAAAAGGCGGCTGACTTCATTCTCGGCAAAACCCCCGCCGACACCCAGGCCAGCGACGCCCAAAACGCCACGCCACCCGAGCCCATGGAGGTCGCGGCATGAATGCTCAACATACCACAGGCATGGCCAACACGATGAACCTGCTCGATCGGCTCAAAACCGAAATGCCAGAGATTTGGGGTCAAGCCCAAGTTGTCGGAAAATGGGTCTGGTTGGAATTCAATGTCCCGCCGTTGCAGGAAATCCGGGCCAACTTAAAAAAGCTCGGCTTCCATTGGAACGGCCAGCGCAAGTGCTGGCAACACCCGTGCGGTGTTCCCCGTTCGCGCGCCGGCGGCGATCCGCGTTCGTATTATCAGGTTAAACCCGCAAGCGGGATGGCGTTGAATGATGCCCCGGCGATTGCCAAGGAATACAAGGTTGTGGCGCTGCGGGAATGCCCATTGCCGGAATCTCTGCGGATTTGTGAAACCCCGGACAACGCTGCCGATTACTGGCGGTTGCATGTGGCCACGAATCCGTATTTTAACCCGGAATGCGAATGTCTGGCGGTCCTCATGCTCAACACGCGTCGGCGGGTCAAAGGTCATCAGCTTGTCACAATTGGCACGATGGATACCCTTTTGGTTCATCCGCGCGAGGTGTTCCGTGGGGCAGTCATCGCCAGTGCCGCTGCAGTGATATTGATGCACAATCATCCTTCCGGCGACCCGACGCCAAGCGAAGCCGATATTAAGATAACTCGCGATTTGATTCGTGCCGGCCAGTTGATGAAGATCGAAGTGCTCGATCACGTCATAATGGGAACATCCGGCCGGTCGTCATTGCGGGAGAGTGGGTTCTTCTACAGCTAAAAAACAACCCCGACCAACGTTGGCCGGGGCTTTTTGTTGATCAATTTTGGTGACGTAAATGTTATGCCGGCACCAATTCAATTTTGACTTTGCGTCCCAAGGCGCGGGCGGCTTTGCCCAGTGTGTTCAACGTGACCGAGGAATTGGACGCGTCCAGCAGCCGGTCCACCGCCGCGCGGCTGGTTTTCATCCGTGCGGCCATTTGCGTCTTGGTCAGTTCCCTCTCTTTCAGGAGGTGATCCAATTGGAGGCTCAACGCCTGTTTAAGCGCACGGGCCTCGACTTCGCCCAGTATTCCCTGTTCTTTCAGGAAATCCCGGAAGTCACTGCCACGATGTATTCTCTTGCTCATAAATTTTGCAGATATTGTTTTTTACGTTTCCTGGCCAAAGCCAGTTCGTCTGGCGGCGTCTTTTGCAGTTTCTTGATGAAGCCGTGCAGCAGCACAATTTCCTGATCCACCACCGCAAATAACGTTCGTGCGATGCCGTTGCCGAGCCGGGAACGAACTTCCCAAAGTCCGTCACCCAAATTGTCAACCAAAGGCTTTCCAACTGGCCACGCATATTGCACCGTCAGAATGTCCGCGCCGATGGCCTTGCAGTCCTCTTTGGACAATGCTTTCAGCCACTCCCGCACCGGCTCATTGCCCGCTTCCGTCTTGAAAAAGACGACCTTGAGCGGGCGTTCAGCCTTCATCTGAAGAATAGTGTATCAAAAATGATACATTTGTCAAATGGAGAAACATTTGATGGAGGATGACCCTTTTACTGCCCAAGCGCCTTTTGAATCCGTTCGCTCACCATCTGCTCGCCTTGCTGCAATAGCGTCTGAAGCACATCGGTCATTTGCATCCGGCTTGGACTGATGGGGATTAAGTTTTTGTTGTCGTGATAACTGAGCAATCCGTTGCTGGTCACGGTATGTTGAATCTGATATTGCAGCACCTTGAACCAAATCTGCGTTTCATCGTCCTTCGCTTGGCTAACCACCACCAGGCAGTCGCGCTCCGTGCCGCCCAGAATACCCAGGGAAAAAGTGTATTGCGCCACTATTTCGTAGGTTTCCGGTTCATTTGAGTCGTTTCGCTCGATTTGGAATGCGCCCGGCGCGTTGGTCAGCGCGCTGACGACTGCCAAGGCCACCTCTTTGGCCGGTTTGCTCGTGTTCAACTCGTGCTCTACAAACAAGCTTGCGTCCCGATAGTGCTC
>DASYYL010000175.1:0-24587 GCA_035933915.1 Verrucomicrobiia bacterium | reverse complement strand
CGGCCGCATCAGAGTTAGCCGGCCCCTCATTCTCGAACACAATGGCCAATCGCTTTGCGGCGCGTCGAACGAAACCACCATTTTGTATCTGATGAACGACGCCAATTGCCCGGTCATTATCATGGGCCAACCGGTGAATCGCCCCATGCAGACTGTTCGAAATCTGCGGGTCGAGGATCTATATATAGATGGAAACCGGACCCATCAGGAGCGCGAACTCTGGCGCGAAAAAGGAGACGGTTCGGAAATCCGGAACAACGGCGTTACAGTCCAAAACGTCAGCGATTCTCTGGTCGAAAATGTTACTTGCACTCGCTGCCGTTCCGGCGGGCTGGTGACAACGCTGGGTGTGCGCCGTCTGAGCGTGAAAAATTTCACGTCCTTCAACAACGAATTCGACGGTTTGGCCTGTTACCTCACCATGGATTCAATCTTTGAAAAGCTCTATCTCCATGACAATCCGGGCGCCGGGATTTCCCTCGACTTGTCTTTCGATCACAATGTCATTACCAACGCGGTCCTGGAGGGGAATGACCTGGGAATATTTATGAGGGACAGCAGGAATAATCGTTTCAATAACCTCTCCATCCGCAACAACCGTGACTTTGGAATATTCATGGCTCAGGCCTTCGAGACGGTTGATCGGGGGCCACAGCCCCAACCGGATACTGAATGCTCGGACAATTCCTTTATCGGCCTGGTGGACGTAAAAAATGGCCGGGCGCCCTTTCGCGTTAATGACGCTTCCTGCACCAATAACCTGATCAGCGACGCGCAATTCGGAGGGAGCGTGCGCGCCCTCCTTTCCACGGCGATTCCGAACCTGGTAACAATCAAATAATCGCTTGGATTCAGGCTCATTGGGCTGGAATTTTTATTAGGGAAACGGTCAAAACCACCCGAAAATGGCAGGAAATCTGCTTTCTTTGGCCGATGATTCGTTTCGAGGGAGCCATTTCAAGGCCTTGTAGCGCACGGTTTGTTGCCACGAACTCTTTTAAAGTTGGCAAATGCCGGAACATTCGTATTGTGGACGGCGCTATATCTCTAAAACCTAAACGAATGAGCAAAAAGAACAAAATCAATGCCGCCGGTCCCGTTTCGAAATTCATCCGGCACCACTACCGGCACTTTAACGCCGCAGCCCTGGTGGACGCCGCCAATGGCTACGTCGCCCATCTTGATGGCGGCGGACGAATGATGGTTTGCCTGGCTGGAGCCATGAGCACCGCCGAACTTGGGCTGTCCTTTGCCGAAATGATCCGGCAGGACAAGGTCCATCTGATTACCTGCACCGGCGCAAACCTCGAAGAAGATGTTTTCAACCTGGTCGCGCACGATTACTACGAGCGCGTGCCCCATTACCGCCAACTCTCTCCCGCGGATGAAGAAGGCCTGCTCAACCGCCATCTCAATCGTGTGACGGACACCTGCATTCCCGAAGGCGAAGCCATGCGGCGCATGGAAAAAGCCATGCTGGAAGTCTGGACCGCCGCCGATAGACGCGGCGAACGTTTCTATCCGCACGAATTTTTTTACCAAGTCCTTCGCAGTGGCAAATATAAAAAATATTACCAGATTGATCCCAAAGATTCGTGGATGCTGGCCGCCGCCGAAAAGAACCTGCCGATCGTCGTTCCCGGTTGGGAAGATTCCACGCTCGGCAACATGTACGCCGCGGCCGTGATTCGCGGTGACGTCAAAAACGTTCACACGGTCCGCACGGGTATCGAGTACATGACCTGGCTCGCCGAGTTCTATACGCGCACGACGCAAAAGAGCACGCTGGGGATGTTTCAAATTGGCGGGGGCATCGCCGGCGATTTTCCAATTTGCGTCGTACCCATGCTTCACCAGGATCTGCAGCGCGAGAACGTCCCGCTCTGGGGTTACTTTTGCCAAATCAGCGACTCCACCACCAGCTATGGGAGTTACAGTGGCGCTGTTCCAAACGAGAAAATCACCTGGGGCAAACTCGGCGTTGACACTCCAAAATATATTATCGAATCAGACGCCACGATTGTTGCGCCGCTCATTTTCGCCCATGTGCTTGGGTGGTGACCCAAATCTATGTTGAATTAACATCCTAATGAATCAAACGGAATTCCAGGTTATGCTGGTGGAAGACGACCGGGACATGCAGGCGGCGTTGTCGCACGTGCTGCAACAGGCCGATATCATTCCGCACATCGTCACCAGTGTCCAGCAGGCCCTCAAGATCATGCGCGAAAAGGCCCTTGATCTTGTGCTCTTGGATTTATCTCTTCCGGATGAAGACGGCTTTACGCTGCTCCGCAGGCTGCAGGACGACCCGTCGGTCAACAAGGCTCCCGTTATTATCCTGACCGCCTCTCAATGCCTGAAGGACAAAATGCTGGGTTTTGAACTGGGCGCCGCTGATTACGTCATCAAATCCACCGAACCTTCGGAATTGAGGGCTCGCGCTCTGACCGTTCTTCAATCCAAGCGTGAACGCGACAAACTGTTGCAAATGAATCGCGAGTTAGCCGTCGCCCGCGCCACCGCCGAGTCCGCCGCCCGCGCCAAGGCCGAGTTTCTGGCCTCGATGAGCCATGAAATCCGCACTCCGATGAATGGCGTCATCGCCATGGTCGGGCTCCTCATGGAGACGCAATTGACGACCGAACAGCGCGGTTATCTCGAGACGATTCACGCCAGCAGCGACGCACTGTTGACGATCATTAACGATATCCTGGATTTTTCAAAAATTGAAGCCGGCAAGCTCGAATTGAACCCTCATCCATTTAGCCTGCGTGCGGCTATTGAGGAAACCATTGATCTTATGGCCGCCAGAGCGTTCGAAAAGAACCTCGATTTGATCGCCGATATCGCTGACGAGATCCCTGAAAAGATCGTAAGCGATCCGCTGCGCCTTCGGCAGGTGCTGACAAACCTGCTGAGCAATGCCATCAAGTTCACCAAGAGCGGGCACGTGATCCTCTCTGCGAGGATGATTTCGTCAGACGCGGGCAGCGATGGAAAACTCCAATCGCGCCTTCAGTTTTCGGTCACAGACACCGGCATCGGCATTTCGGCTGAAGGGCTGGCGCGCCTCTTCAAACCATTTGTCCAGGCCGAAGCTTCAACCGCTCAAAGATTTGGCGGCACCGGACTTGGTCTCACCATCAGTAAACGGCTCGTCGAACTCATGGGCGGTAAAATCTGGGCCGAGAGCATTGCCAATAATGGTTCGATCTTCCACTTCACGATTGCAGCGGCGACCGAATCCGTCGCAGCCCCGTTTGGGCTGGCCGGGCGGCAGGAAAAACTCGCGGGACTGCGCGTTTTGATTGTGGACGATAACCATGCCAGCCGTTCGGCTCTCGAGGAGCGCTTTACGCGCTGGGGAATGAAAGGCATTAGCGTGGAAAATTCGAGCCAGGCCCTGGAACTCATCAAGTCCGGCGAACAATTTGACATTGCATTGCTCGACGCACAAATGCCCGGCGCCGACGGCTTTACACTTGCCGCGGAAATTCATCATCTGCCTCGCGCCGCACTGCTGCCGATCGTTGTGCTCGTGCCCCTGGGCGTCCGTCTGGAACCTCCACAGCCAGTTAAGATTCCGTTTATCAATTACGCTCCCAAACCCATCAAAACCACGCAGCTTTTCGAAGCCATCGCCCGGGCCCTGACCAATCCGAAGGCACCCTCCGAAAAAGCCCCCGAAAAAGCGCCCGTGGCGAAGCCCGACGTTCCCAAACCAGCCACCCAACCGTTGCGAATCCTCCTTTGTGACGACAACTCGATCAATCAAAAGGTGGCCACGCGAATTTTGCAACAAATCGGTTATAGACCGGACGTCGTTGGGAATGGCCAGGAAGCCCTCGATGCCCTGGACAAAAAACCATTTGATCTTATTTTCATGGATGTGATGATGCCGGAAATGGATGGTTTGGAGGCGACCCGCGAAATTCGCAAACGTCAGAAGGAAGCCGTCCTAGAAAACTACAAATCCCGCATCATCATCATTGCCATGACAGCTCAGGCCATGCAAGGCGACCGGGAAAAATGCCTTGCCTCGGGCATGGATGATTATTTGGCAAAACCGATTCGGCCCGCGGACATTAGCGGTATGATTGGCAAATGGACCGCCCCGGAAAGCAAAGAACCAGGCACCCCTGCCCCGGCCTCAGCCGCTTCGCCCGCTGAGAATGCGCCGCCGATCGAGATGGACCGCCTGTCCGAACTCGCGGATGGCGATGCCAACACACTGCGCGAACTGGTGGACCTGTTCACCAGCCAGACCACCAGGCAACTCTCGCAACTGGAGGCAGCCGTAAGCGCAAATAAATCGGAGGAAGTCCGGCATTTGGCCCACAGTTGCAAAGGCGCCAGCGCAACGATGGGCATGGGCCCCCTGGCCGCTATTTTCTACGAACTCGAAAAAATGGGCCGCGCCGGCAATCTCAACGGCGCCCCGCCCGTGCTCGCGTCCGCGACCGCCGAGTTCACGCGTGTTCAGATTTTTTTGGCGTCGATGCCCGCCTTTGCACCCGCGGCGCCCGCCACTGTTTACTCATGAAAAAAGTCCTAATCATAGAAGACGACGAAATCCTGGCCAACATTTACCGGAATAAATTGGCCGTGGAACATTACCAGGTCGAGGTCTCCAACTCCGGCGAATCGGGTTTGGCGCTCATGCGCACGTTCAAGCCGCATATGATTTTGCTCGACCTCATGCTCCCGCAAATGCCTGGCGTTGACGTGATCAAACACGTCCGTTCCGAAGAAGATTTTGCCAAGCTTCCGATTGTCGTCTTTTCAAATACCTATCTGACCAATCTAATCCAGGAGGCATGGAAGGCCGGCGCAACCAAATGCCTTTCCAAGTCCCGCTGCTCGCCGAAAGACGTGATTGAAATCGTCCGGCAGACTGTCGGCGCCGCTGACGGCGTGCGCAATGGCTCCGCGCATGCTTCCCATGCGTCTCCGGCCGCGGAACTCGCCGACGATGCTGAATTTCAGAATGAACTGCGAAAGACCTTCATCGAGAGCCTGCCGGCCACTCTGGCGACGCTCCGCGCTTCGCTCCAAAATCTTTCCCGGTCCACCGACGACGTAACCCGGCTCAAACACATTTACGATCTCCATCGCCGCACCCACGCGCTCTCGGGCAACGCCGGCATTGCAGGCCTTTTCCTCATCGGTCAAATGGCCGCCGCTCTCGAAGCGTTGCTTAAGGAGGTTTACGAAAAACCGAAGAATATCAACGTTTCCTCCCTTCGAACCATCGCCGCGGGCGTGGATTTTCTCGGATTTCTCTTCCAATCAGGGCTGGCGCCGGAAAAACAGGAAATGCCGCCCACAAATATCCTGGTCGTGGATGACGAGGCCATCTCCCGCCGCGCCATCATTTATGCGCTCGAGAAAACGCAACTGCCCTCGGTTGGAGTTGACAATCCTGCTGAAGCGCTCAGGTTGCTCGGTGAAAAGGCCTTTGACCTGGTCTTCCTGGATGTGGATATGCCCGTCATGAGCGGATTCGAACTCTGCGCGAAGCTGCGCCAATTACCACATCACAAGAAAACGCCGGTGCTTTTTGTAACCGCTCTGAATGACTTCGAAAGTCGCACGAACTCAACCATGGCGGGAGGCAATGACTTCATCGGCAAGCCGTTTTTGTTCATCGAACTTACGGTCAAGGCCCTGATGCATGTGCTTCGTAGTAAACTGCAGCCGAAAACAGCGCTGAACTAGCGCTGTGACTGTTTATTTGCGGCCTCCGCGAGGGCCCGGATTTTTCACGGCGCTAACCGAACATCTCCTTTGCCATCGTTCCTTCGGCCACTTTGGTAACGCCGCCGGTCATGCGAATTGAGAAATCGTCTCCGATCTCGATGTCAATTTTGCCTCCGGGCATGTGAACGCCCACGCTGTGGTCGACGAGTCCGAGTTTGTGGGCCACCGCGGCGGCGGCGCTGCTGCTGGTGCCGCTCGCCAGTGTATATCCCGCGCCGCGTTCCCAAATTTCAATTTGAATGTTGCCGCGGTCGAGCACCTTCATCAGTTGAACGTTCGTGCGGTTGGGAAAACGCAAATGCGTCTCCAGCAGCGGTCCAATCTGTCGCGCCAGTTCCGGGCTGATCTTCGGAAGCGGCAAAACGCAGTGCGGGTTGCCAATCGTGGCCGCGCAAAAGTTAAACCGTTCGCCCCGCAAGTGGATCGGCTCGTTTATGACCTCCCGGCGCGGTCCGGCGACTGGGATTTCATCGCTCCAAAAGCTGACCTTGCCCATCTCCACCCGCACAATCTTGCCCCGCTGCATGACGGTGGCCCGGGCGACGCCTCCCGCGGTCTCCACGGAGAATTCCTCGCTGCCAACCAGCTTTTTATCATAGAGATAACGGGAGAAAATGCGCAACCCGTTCCCGCTTTTTTCGGCTTCGCTGCCGTCCGGGTTATAAATGCGCAGGCCAAATTGCGCCTTTTTGGAAGGCAATGGCCCCACCAAAATCCCATCCGAGCCCACCCCGTAATTCCGATGACAAATGGTTTTAATCTGCTCGGGCGCCAGCGACGACGGCAGATTCTTCGGATCTACGACCAGATAATCGTTTCCCAGCGCGTGATATTTCGTAAACACTAAAGGCATTTGTAAAATGTGGATTAAAACGCTGGAAATGAAAAAACAAATTTCTTGGTAAATCGGGTCCAAAGTGCGATTCTCAGCACCCATTTATTCGAGCGCATTGAAGAACAATTTGCATGAAAGTCCCATTTAATTGGCTCAAACAATATGCTGATTTCAACTGGTCCGTGGAAGAAACAGTTGAACGGCTGACGATGCTGGGCCTGGAAGTCGAAGGCGTCCGGAAAATCGGCGGGGAGTTTGAAGGCATCGTCGTGGCCCAAATCCTCACGCGCGAACCGGTGCCTGGTTCAGCCAAATTATCCGTTTGCAAGGTCAACGACGGAACAAAAGAGCGGACCATCATCTGCGGCGCGCAAAACCATAAGCCGGGCGACAAAGTGCCGCTGATCCTGCCTGAATTCTCCCTGCCGATGAAGCCGGGCGACAAAGAGCCGTTTATCATCAAGGAACGGAAAGTTTTCGGAGTCACGAGCCAGGGGATGATGTGCTCGCCGCAGGAGCTTGGGCTTCCCGACCAAGTTGACGGCCTGCTCATTCTGCCCGCGGACGCAATGGTCGGCCAGCCGTTCGCCGAATATATGGGCCGCAGCGGCAGCGACGTGATCTTTGATTTGGAAATCACACCCAACCGCCCGGACTTGAACAGTGTCATCGGCATCGCGCGGGAAATAGCGGCGGTGACTGGAACCGCGCTGAAAATTCCAGACGTCAAAGTTCGGGAGTCCGCAACGCCAGTTGCTGATTTGGTGTCCGTGCGGATCGAAGACGCATCGCTGTGTCCGCGTTATACGGCGCGGGTCATTAAGGGAGTCAAAATTGGACCGAGCCCGGATTGGTTGCGACAGGCGCTGGACAAAGCGGGCATCCGCAGCATCAACAACGTTGTGGACGCAACCAACTACGTTCTTCTGGAGACAGGACAGCCGCTTCACGCGTTTGATTATCATTTGATCGCCCCGGGCGCGGGCGGCAAACCGGCGATTGTGGTCCGCCGCGCGGAGGAAAACGAGAAGTTCAAGACGCTGGACGGTGTGGAACGCGCCCTGAATTCAGAGGCGCTGCTGATCGCCGATGAACAAAAAGGCATCGCGCTGGCAGGCATCATGGGCGGGGCCAACACCGAGATTAACGACCACACAAAGGACGTTTTGATTGAAAGCGCGTATTTTTCGCCGACAAACATTCGACGCACCGGCAAAGCGCTGGGATTGCGGAGCGAATCGAGCTATCGCTTCGAGCGCGGGGCGGACATTGGAATTTGCGATTGGGCAAGCCGGCGGGCCGCTCAATTGATTTTGGAAACGGCGGGCGGCGAATTGGCGGCGGGCGTTGCGGATGTTTGCCCCGCTCCGATTGCGCCCAGGGAGATTGAGCTACATTTCCAAAAAACCACTGCGGTGCTCGGCGTCACCATTTCGCACCTGGAGCAAATATCTTATCTAACGAAATTGGGACTCACGTTGACCGAACAAACCCCGGGGATTTGCAAATTTAGCGTTCCAACCTTCCGCGTGGATTTAAAACGGGACGTGGATTTGATCGAAGAAATTGGCCGATTGTACGGCATCGAGAAGATCCCGGCGACTCCTCCGCGAAATGCCATTGGATTAAATCCTTTTGACGCGATCTATGATCAGATTGCGGATGCGCGGCGCCTTTTGATCGCGCTTGGTTTGAACGAAGCCCAGGGGCAAACGCTCATCGCCAACGAAGAGTGCGGCGTAAAGCCGGAAGAGCGGGTGCCGCTGGCAAACCCATTGAGCTCAGACATGGACGTGCTCCGCCCCGGCCTTTTGCCAGGCCTGATCCATTCGTTGCAGCACAACGTTAGCCGGAAAAACTATGACGTGGCGTTGTTTGAGATCGGACGCGTCTTCATTTCGCGCAGCGGCGTATTTACCGAGGAAACCCACGCGGCCATTGCCATTACCGGACAGCGCGCCCTGAACTTTTGGAGCGGCGGCGAGCGGGACGCGAAATTTGACATCTATGATTTAAAAGGCATCGTCGAGGAATTTCTCGATCAATTCGGGGTGCGCGGCGTAACGTTTGCAAAGCGGTTCGAAAATGCCCCGCTGTTTCTCGAATCGGCGACCATTTCCCTGGGCGGCCGGGTTCCGCTGGGCGAATTGGGACAATTGCCGCCGGGCCTGGCAAAAAAACATGACTTGCGCGATCCGGTCTATCTCGCGGAATTGAATCTCTCGCAGCTAATCGCCCGGCGCAACCCATCTAAATCATTCAAACCTCTGCCCCAATACCCGGCGATCCGCCGGGACGCGGCAATGCTGGTACCAGAGGCCACGACGCACGAGGCGGTACTCCAAGCGGTCAAACAATCGAAGCCTGCAAACCTGGAGAGCGTGGAATTATTCGACGTGTTTCGCGGCAAAAACGTGCCCGAAGGACAAAAGAGCCTGGCCTATGCGTTCATCTATCGTTCGCCCGAAAAAACGCTGACGGATGCCGAAGTGAACACGTCACACGCGAAGGTTTTGGAAACGTTTAAGACGAAATTGCAGGCGACCGTACGCGAATAAAAACGGATAAGTGGTCGACGTTCGGTGTCCAGCCGTCAGGCTGCCCCATCTGAATCGTTGAATCGTTAAAATGTTGAAAGGTTGAAACGGCACAGGCAGGGCGTTGCTGCCGCGACGCCCAAATTAAGTTTCCGTTCGGCCCATTCATTGAATTCGGTTGATTCTGTCTAAAAAACTCTGTGTTCTTTGCCTATATCAGCCCCCCGAGGGGTCTGGACTTTGCAGTTAAATCCCGTATTGCGTATTTGGCGATTTCGCGGTAAAGCATAAGTAAAGTTGGGGAGCGCAAACCGCCTACTGCGCGGACAACGACACATTTTTTGTGCATAGGCGGGGAAACAGGAAACGAAGCCGGGTTTTGGAGGCAAAAAGGCGTTTTCATTGGGAAATTTAACGGTTTTGGCCGTGCCGGGCGGAAAGGAGGACCCTCCTTCGCTAAAAGCTCCCACCGTCGCGCGGGGCTATGGTGGGTGAGACGGAGGGCAGGAAGGGCGCAATGGACGCAAACGGAAGAACTGATGGATTCATGGATTTGTGGATAACTGGATTTGTGGATAACTGGATAAGTGGATAACTGGATAAGTGGATAATTGGATCGGTGGATTATTGGATTGGTGAGCATGGTCTGACATCAAGCCGCGATTTAGTTAGAGCGTCCGCACGTCCGCTGCTATGCATATTTGGGGTGCTGCACATTTTTTGTCTATAGGCGGGGAAACAGGAAACGAAGCCGGTTTTGGAGGCAAAAAGGCGTTTTCATTGGGAAACTCAATGATTTAGCCTGGGCCGGGTGGAGACGAGGACCCTCCTTCGCGCGAGGCTACGGAGGGCGGGACAGAGGCAACGGACGGAACGGATTCTATTCCCCTCTCCAGCCGAGGCACGAGGCACAAAATGGAAGCCCTGGAAGGGCGGACGATAGTAGCCAGGGGTCGACCCCGCCCCGAAAGCTTTCGGGGTTCGGCGGGACCACCCCTGGTAAAACGGGTGAATATTCAGCCCCTGACTGCGAAGTCGCGCGATTGCGCGAATTTGATATCCGCCATCCGCAGGTGTGTGAATTTTTAAGGGCTCGTTTAAGGACAGGCAGCAGTGGAACCCTGTCAAAGGCGGCTGCTGCATGACATCGCCATCAATACGGACCGAATTTCCGAGGCCGACGCCGTGATTATTCTATCCGAGGCTGCCCGGCGGTTTTTTTCCAGGTCATAATTTCCCGTTGAGATTTTCCAGCAACCCGCTCAGTTCGGGGCCGACCTGCATAAGCTGCCGCCGGTGCATGGCGGAAAGCTTTTCGAGCTTTTTTTCGCCGATGGGAGTCAGGCGGATGAGCACCTTTCGCCGGTCCTCGCGGGAGAATTCGCGTTCCACCAGTTTTTCAGCCACCATGCGGTCAACCAGGCCTACGGCGCTGTGATGCCGTAACTGCAATCGCTCCGCCAATTCGCCCACGGCCACAGAGTCGCGCCCGGGGAAACCTTTTATCGCCAGCAGGGCCTGATGCTGTTGCGGGGTCAGGCCGACTTCTCCGGCGGCCTGCTCGCTGAAATGGATAAACCGCCGGAGTGCGTAGCGAAAAGCCGCCAGCGATTCGTATTGCTTCTTACCGAGTTTTTCAAATTTGGCCATCACGCAACTCTATCAGGCAGCCCCAAAACGTCCCACTGTTTATTTGACAATATCGCGCCACGATATAATATGTACGGCTTTATGTGTAACCTTAAGCGAGTTGAAGGAAAACAGCACGAAACCGATCGTCCAGACGCCCCGGGCGATTTCCGGACGGATTGGCGCGTGCTGATCTTGTCGTGCCTGGCGTTGCCCGTGGGCGCGATTGGGGCCTGTGTGGCCAAGGCGTTGCTCTGGCCGATTGCCGTCATCACCAACCTTTTCTTTTTTCAAACTTTCTCCGCCCGCCCTTCCCTGCCCGAACAAAGTCACCTTGGCTGGTGGCTTCCGGTGGTCCCGGTTATTGGGGCGCTCATCATCGGAATGATGGCGCGTTTTGGTTCGGAAAAGGTTCGCGGTCACGGCATCCCGGAAGCCCTGGAAGCGATTCTCCTGGGGCGAAGCCTCATCAATCCGAAAGTCGCGATTTTAAAACCATTGTCGTCGGCCATTTCGATCGGCACGGGCGGACCGTTTGGCGCCGAAGGGCCCATCATTATGACTGGCGGGGCCTTTGGCTCGATATTCGCCCAACTCTTCCATCTTTCAGCGGCAGAGCGGAAGACTTTGCTGGTGGCCGGCGCGGCCGCCGGCATGTCCGCGGTGTTCGCCACGCCGATTGCCTCGGTGCTGCTCGCCGTGGAATTATTATTGTTCGAATGGAAGCCGCGCAGCTTCATCCCGGTAGCCGTCGCGGCCATTGTCGCCTCAATTTTGCGCGTTCCCCTTCTCGGCGCGGGGCCGATGTTTCCTGTAGCGCCGCACACGATGCTTATGCCGGCCGAATTGCTCGGGGCCCTGGTCGTCGGCCTGGCGGCGGGCGTGGGTTCATGGTTGCTGACAACGCTGGTCTATGCATTTGAGGATCTGTTTCAAAAGTTGCCCATCCACTGGATGTGGTGGCCCGCGCTGGGAGCGCTGGTGGTCGGAATCGGTGGCGTGATTGAGCCAAAAGTTCTCGGCGTCGGCTATAACACCATCGACGCATTGATGAACGGCCAAATGCTTGGCATGTTCCTGATTGGTTTGTTAATCGCGAAAGCCGTCGTCTGGGCGGTGGCTTTGGGTTCGGGCACGTCGGGTGGCGTACTTGCCCCGTTATTAATCATCGGCGGCTCATTGGGAGCGTTGTTTGGGCAATGGCTGCAAGTGGGAGACCCGGGCTTATGGGCCATGGTCGGCATGGGCGCAATCATGGGTGGCACCATGCGCTCGCCCTTTACCGGAATGGTCTTCGTATTGGAATTGACGCACGATTTAAGCGCGCTTCCTGCCTTATTTATCGGGAGCGTGGCTGCGCTGGGATTTACGGTGCTGGTCCTGCGTCGTTCAATCCTCACTGAAAAGCTCGCGCGCCGTGGCCAACATATCAGCCGTGAATACAGCGTGGACGTCTTCGAACTCATGCGAGTAGGGGACGTCATGGAAACCGATATTCCCACGGTTCCATTAGAAACGACGATCGGGGAGCTGTCCCGGCGTATTGCTGACAACGATCCGACCGTCTCGCGGCGGCAAGCAACCCTCATTTTTAACGCCGAGCAACGATTGGCCGGCATCATTACGCGCGGAGATCTGGTGCGCGCCCTGGAAAATTCTCCCGGTGGCCGGATGTCCGTGCTGGATGCAGGAAAAACATCGCTGGTAGTGACATATCCGGACGAAATATTACACGACGCCATTGCGAAAATGCTTAAGCACGACGTCGGGCGGCTTCCGGTGGTGAATCGGGACGAGCGGGACCATGTGGTTGGCTATTTAGGTCGCGGCGATATTTTGGGCGCCCGCGCGCGGGTTCAGGAAGAAGAAGAGTCGCGCAGCACAGGCCCGGTTTACAAATGGCGCGATCAACTCGGGACCTGGGCCCGCAAGCGGGAGAACACTAAAAACATTTCGGCCGAACGCAGCTCGTAACACCGAATTACATTCAATCACCAATCGCTTTCGGCCACGCAAGCGCGAGCCCACATCGTCACGTGAAGCAAAACCAATTTGCACCAGGCACGGTGCATCGCCTCAACCTTTTCCGGTCTCCGTCCCGTTGTCCCAGGCAATCGAAACTACAACCGAAAACCTGAAAGTCAACTGGCACGAATCTACATTGCTTCACATAACTTCCGGCCCGCCCTTAGGAGCAACACCGGCACACTAATGCTGTGGCGAACCCGCCGCGACGCGCTGCCGAGGATCAGATCGGCCAAAAACCCGTGTCCGTGCGTGCTCATCGCCACAAGATCGCATCCGTTTTTTTCCACCCATTTGACAATCTCGCGGCCCGGATCGCCGTAAGCCAGTTCAGCTTTCGCGTCAATGCCATCGGATTGAAATTCAGCCCGAACTTTTTCGAGATAAGCCGTGTCTTCGGTGATTTCGGGACTGATGGCGTCGCGACCGTAAGTCCGGGCGGCCCAGCCGTCGGCAACGTGGAGCAAAACGAGGGAACTTTTGGCCATTTTCGCAAGCGGCTTGACATGCTCGATAATGGCGCGGTCCGACCGCGTGCCGTCCAATGTCACAAGAATTTTTTTATACATTTGGCGACGCAGTCAGCTTAGCCCCCGCAGACGACTTGCCAAGCTTGTTTCACGGCATCCGGCAATCCCTTTAAATCAAAGAATGTTATGACGAGCGCGGAACCCCATCCGGCGATCAGCAGAAACCAACGGATCCGCCATTGCCCCATCCGCGCGCGCGAACTCGCAAAGTGCAACAGCGGGAACACGGCAAACGGCAGTTGCAGCGCCAAAACGACCTGGCTCAAGACCAGCAGATCGGTGACGTTGTTCGCCCCGCGAAGGCCGATGAAAATGACCGTGGGAATGATGGCGAGCGACCGGGTAATCAGCCGGCGCAGCCACGGCGCGATGCGCCAACGCATAAAACCCTCCATCACCACCTGCCCGGCCAGGGTGCCGACAACTGTGGCGCTTTGTCCGCTGGCGAGCAACGCTACGCCAAAAAGCCAACTGCCGGCGACCGTGCCCAGCAACGGGGCAAGCGTCAGATAGGCCGCGCGCATCCAATCTGTCGAATCATTGAACTGAACCACCTCCCCACTGGCCGTGGTCACGCTGGTCTTGCCATAAAAAACCAGGGCGGCCAGCACCAGGATGGCGGCGTTGATCAGGAATGCCACCGACAAATTGGCAGAGACATCAATCGTGTTATAACGGATGGCATTTCGAATAGATGCGTCGTCTTTCTGAAATTTTCGGCTTTGCACCAGTGCAGGGTGTAAATATAAAACGTGCGGCATGACCGTGGCGCCGATGATGCCGATCGCCAGATAAACCATGCCTGGCGAACCCAAATGTGGCGTAATCATAGCGCGACCCATTTCCAAAAAGCCCGGATGGATTTGCGGCAGGACAAAAATTTCAATGTAATAACAGACGGCGATGGTCAGCACCAGGAGCATGACGATCGCTTCAATCGTTCGCATCCCAAATCGCTGGAGCACCAGCAGCAACAGCACGTCAACGCCAGTGATGATTACGGCCCAAAAAATGGGAATATGGAACATGAGGTTCAGCGCCACGGCGCTGCCCAGGACTTCCGCCATGTCACAGGCGATAATGGCCACTTCCGCCATCAGCCAATTTGGCACACGAGTCCACGCGGGATACCAATCGTAGCAGCACTGCGCCAAATCGCGCCCGGTCGCCACGCCGACTCGCGCCGCGATGATTTGCAGGAAAATCGCCATGAGGCTGGCCAGCGCAACGACCCAGAGCAGGCCGTACTTGAATTGCGCGCCGCCTGCCAGGTCCGTGCCCCAATTGCCAGGGTCCACGTAGGCGACGCTCACGAGGACGGCCGGGCCGAAGAACGCGGCCAGTTGCTTCCAAAAACCGGCCTTATCCGGCGGCACCATTACACTGCCGTGCAGTCCTTCGAGGGAAAGGTGATTGGGAGGCGACGCCCCGGCTTTATTCTGTTGCTCCGTATTAATAATGTAGCTAACACTACATTTAAGCCGGGCCGTTGTCAAATAGCACGAGACTCACAGCCCCACGGCGCTGTTCTGGCCGAAGGCAGACGTCGTTTGCCATTGCTGCCAGTCGTTGTAAATGTTAGCTGCGGAATCACTGCTGATGTTCGGCGTGGCCGGCATCCAGGCGGGATCGTACCAGCCCCAACCGTCTGGGACCAGCCCATGTATGGCCTTATACGCCCACAGAGTCCAACTCATACCCGCATTGTTGTAAGCATTGATGGAATACTGATAGCAGGCCGCGCCCAGGCCCATGTCATTCCACTCGCCAATGTAACAGGGAACATTCCATGACTTATGGTTGTTGAAATCGTCGACCTGGTCCTGGGAGCCTTGCTCGACCTGGGAAACGCCGCCTCCGTACTGATATTCGTGCATCTCGTAGGCCACGTTTGACCAGCCGTAGTTCGCGGGATTAGGCAACATGTCCCAGTTCCAGTTTCCGAAGGTACCCTCCATAATAATCATGTGGCCGGGATCGGCTGAGCGCACACTGTTGTAAAGTCCGTTGTAAGCGTTCCAGACGGCGGACGTGGAGGGCGCGCCATCCGGCTCATTGAGCAGGTCGTATCCGGCCACGGTGGCGTTGCCCTTGTAGTGATTGGCGATTTGCCACCACATCCACGCGGTATCGCCCTGGTAATTACCATTGGCCCAATACGTGTTCTGGTTCTGCTGGCCGCAATCCTGCGACGTGCTTTGTCCGCCCACAACGCCGTGCATATCGAGGATGACATAAAGACCTAAATTGGCGCAGCAATTGACGATCCAATCCAGTTCGGTGAAGGCATCGGAACGCCAGCCGGACATCGCGCCGTAACTGGAGAGCGTAAAGAAATCACCCCACCAGACGGGCACGCGCACACAATTGAATCCGGCGTTCTTGATATTTTGCAAATCGGCTGTGGTAATCCAGTTGGTCTGATAGCACCGAATCATGCTTTGCTCGGTGGCGACGCCGAAGCGGTTGTCCAATTCCTGAATGACACTGTAATTGTCCTGCAGCCCCCCGCTATCCAGCGGACACATCCATCCTTCCATGACCAACAACGACCCCAAATTCACGCCCTTCAATTGCACGGGCGCACCGCTTGCATTGACGATTTGCGTTCCGGACGCGTGCAACATGCTCAGCGCTCCACCGGACGAGGACGAGACCCCGCAGCCGAAGGTAAACCATTGAATATTGAACCCACTGCTGAAAACAAGATAGACGTTATGACAGCCGCTCGCGCCGTTCAAAGGAATGGTTTGGGTAGTCCAAGACTGCCAACCACCTGTCCCGGATACCGGCATGGCGCCAATAAGCGTGCCATTTGGGCGATCCAGGTAAACCGCAATGGTGCCGCCGGATGCGCCGCTGGCCGTGCGCGCGGTAAAGGTAGTCGCGCCGTTGAGGTTGACCTGGTTAAACTGGATATAAGAGCCGTTCAGGATATAGCCAACATCCTGCCCGCCTTCGGAGCAGTTTTCAGTCTCAATATTTGACGCCATGTTATAGCCGGCCGCTGTGGTGCGCAGGCCCGAAGTGAGAAACGAAAAACTTTCAACGTTGAATCCGGCAGTGAAAACGAGATAAACATTGTGACAGCCGGCCGCCCCGCTCACCGGGATCGTTTCCGTGGCCCAGTTTTGCCATCCGCCGGTGACCGGCACTTGCACCGTCCCGATGAGCGTGCCGCCGGGACTATCAAGATAAACCGAAATGGTTCCGCCCGACGAGGCGCTGGCGGTCCTCACGGAAAAACCGATGACACCGTTCATGTTCACCTGGTTATATTCCGTCCACGAACCGTTGCCGATGTAGCCGACGTCCAGGCCGCCCTCGGCGCAATTCTCAGTTTGCGCCGAGTTTTGATTATTATAACTGGCGGCTTCCGTCCCGTTTGCCGCGCCCTGAAAGGCAAACCATTCCACGTTGAATAATCCGCCGCCGCTGCCGTTGAACACCAGGTAAATATTATGGCAGCCGCTCGCGCCGCTCAGGCTGACCGTTTCGGTTGTCCAATTTTGCCAGCCGCCGGTGGGCGAAACCTGCACCGTACCGACGACGGGTCCCGACGGGCTATCAAGACAAACTGAAATTGTGCCTCCAACCCCAGCGCTGGCCGTTCTAACGGCCAAACCCGTCACGCCGTTCAGATTCATCTGGATAAACTCAATATAAGAGCCGTTCAAGATATAGCCGACATCCAGGCCGCCTTCGGAGCAGTTTTCGCTCTGCACGTTGAAAGCACTGTTGTAGCTGGCGGCTTCAGTATCGGCAACACCCAGGAACGCGAACCATTCCACGTTGAACAATCCACCGCCGCCGCCCGTAAATACCAGGTAAACGTTGTGAAATCCGCTGACGCCGCTCAGATTGACCGAGACGGTGGTCCAGGTTTGCCAACCGCCGGTCACAGGCGCCGCGCAGGTTCCGATGAGCGTGCCGTTGGGACTGTCCAGATAAATTTTAATGTTGCCCCCGGGGCCGGCGCTGGCCACCCGCGCCTGAAACGTTGTCGCGCCGTTCAAATCCAACTGGTTATATTCCAACCACGAACCGTTAGCGATGCAGCCCACATCCAGGCCGCCCTCGGCGCAATTTTCCGTTTGCACATTTGAATCACTATTGTACGACGCTGCTTCGATGTTTCCCTGCCCGAATGCCGTGCCCGTAAATGACATACCGCACAGGCCCGCAAGTAAGGCGAGCGTTGCTGTGAAATACACTGTTCGTGTGGTCATATTTTTCGATTTCATATGAGTGCCCGTTTTTAAATGAGCGCAGAATGACTCAATGCGCAGCAGTGCACGTAACGCACAACGTGAATGGTTAGTATCCCAGCCCCGGCAACCGGCGCGCACCTTTTCAAGGAAGGCCCAAGGACGAGGTAACGATAAGAATCAAAACCAAAACCGTCTGGCTGGCCATTTCCGGCCACCCGTTGTCTACTTCATTCTCAACTCAATATTTTAAGTGCCTGTATGAGCTATCTGACATTTTCTCAGCTTCAAAAGAAACGGTCAAGCCTGAAGATTATTTTACAATCAGCATGGAAACTCCCGGTTTTTGTGAATGCAAATTATTTGCGGAAGGGAAGCTGGCTCCAGAGGTAGGACTCGGGTCCAGAAGCCCTTGGTCTCAACCCCTTGCAACCGTAACAGTTCTGCTCAAATCATACGTTTTCAAGGGCTTTTGTCAATCTGAGGTGGTAGAGCGGTAACAGCGGCGCAACGAATCTTAACAGATCGCGAACAGTTTCATTTCCATTCCCCCTACAGTTTCCCCTACACCCCTTTTTCTCATCTTCGGTCTAAAAGAAAACCCGGCCATTCACCAGTTATGCCTGGTGCGCATTTCCACCAGTTGACAAGTGTATCATTTTTGATACATTGACTGGCGGATGAACGCCGAACGCCCGCTTAACGTGGTCTTTTTTCAAACCGCCACGGGCCATGAGCCGGTGCGCGAATGGCTACGAGGGCTGCCCAAAGAGGACCGCAAAGCAATTGGCGCGGACATCTTATCCGTCCAATACGCCTGGCCAGTGGGCAAGCCGCTGGTGGACAACCTGGGCGATGGCATTTGGGAAATCCGCTCGCGACTGCCCAATCGAATAGCGCGAACGCTGTTTGCAGTGGCGGATGAAGAAATTGTGCTCCTGCACGGGTTCATTAAGAAACAGCAGCAAACACCGCAGCAGGAACTGGCATTGGCGAGAAAACGAAAACGAGAATATCTGCAAAGTTTATGAAAAAAAACATTCATCGTGGAAGTGACTTCCGGGACTTCCTCAAAGAGGAAGGCATTTTGGAAGAAGTGGAGGAGCGTGCTATGAAAAAGGCGCTGGCGCTCCAACTGGAAAAGTTGATTGCCAAGAACGAAATCTCGAAGGCTGAAATGGCCGCGCGCATGAAAACCAGCCGCGCCGCCGTGGACCGGCTGCTCGACGCTTCCAACCCATCTCTAACGATCTCCACGCTTGGCAAGGCGGCGCGCGCGTTGGGCCGCAAAATCAAGATTGAACTGGTTCCAGCTTAAATCAATTTCAGCGCAGCAAAACGGACTTTCAGAACACGCCGCGTAGCGCGGGTGATTCCAAGAATAAGCAAGATTGGGGTCTGAAAGACTTAACTTCGCCGAGGGCAGCCTGTATTCTGCCGCCATGCTGCTGACCCTGACAACAACACATCAGCCCGCGACGGACCTCGGATATTTGCTCACCAATTACACTTTCACGGCAACAAACAATCAAACACTGATTGCCAATTTCACCACCAATTTTTATTCGGTTTCGACGACCAGTTCGCCGTCCGGCACTGGCACAACGGTTGGCGATACAAATACGGCTTTTGGAACAAGCGTCACCGTAACGGCCGCTGCCACGAACGCCGGCTATGGCTTTGCCGGTTGGATGGACGACAGCAGCAATGTTGTGAGCACGTCCTTAAGTTATAATCCCGACGAGTCGGGACTCTACCATTGAGCAGGTGGTTTCGAATCCAGCGAGCAGACTTCATTCGTTTAATGTCCCGTTCGCGTTGCGCCGCAGCAGGTCGAGTCGGGTGAGGTTCTGACCAGACAAGTTTCCAGGGGCCATTTTTGCGAGTGAATGTTCCAGCCGTTTTGTCTGTGCGGTTATGACTGGACAAACGATTCTCCAAATTATCAGTGTGTCCGATGTAAAATTTGCCCTCGGCGTTTTCCAATATGTAGGTAAAAAACATTGAAGAAAAGCTGGCTCCAGAGGTAGGACTCGGCCTGAACGATTTCCTTCGACTTCTGCCACGCAACTCATTGCACAGCAACAGCATCCATTTCGCTCAATAATTACAATGGTTTTAGCACAGTGGCAAGAACTATCTTTCAGAATCCGCGACCATCGCTCCACTGCCATCTTACCATCTTCCAGCATCCTTTTGCTGGAGCTTTTGCTGGAGGTCCGTTCTTGATTTGTTCTTGTGTAATCGCCTTGGAATCGTGCAAATTTTATGAAAACCTACTGTGGCAGCAACAGGAACGGATTTACAAATTCAGTGTGGAAAAAGACTATGAAAAGCCAACGCGAAGTCGAAATTGACGCATACATCAAGGCGAATCCATCATCGGAAGAATCCCAAGGCCTTCCTTTGAACCTGCACGGCCAAATTACCAAACAGCCAGTTTATCGGCTGCCGACCAGGTTATTGGTTTTCAACATCGCAAATGGCAGATTTGCCGCTGAGGCTCTCGAAGCTGAAAAGAGGTTGGGACGGAAACTTGATGCGACAAAGGAAGAAGATGCAAAGTTAATCCGGAAGCTTTTGCTCGAACAAGACAAAGGCGAAACCGAAAACCTCAAAAATGATCTGATAAAAAACGGGCAACTTGATCCCGGAATAATTACCTCCGACGGTGCCGTAATTAATGCAAATCGGCGGTTGGCAATTTTTCTCATGCTGCATGAAAAAACTGGCGACGAACGATATGAATACATCCGCGTGGCTCGCCTGCCTCACGGCGTTGGAGAAAAGGATTTGTGGAAAATTGAAGCAAAACTTCAATTTGGCAGAGATTTTCGTTTGGAATACGGGCCCATTAATGAACTTTTAAAAATCAGAGCTGGAAAGGCGAGCGGATTATCCGAAAAACAAATATCCGAGGCGCTGAATCACCGATATTCAGAAAAGCAGGTTGGTGAGAAATTGCGAATATTGGGCCTCATCGACACGTATTTGACAACGATCGGCAAGCCTGGAGAATACCGGCTTATTCAGGACCTCCGGGCCGTTGAAAAATTTATAAGCCTACAGTCAAATGTCATTACCCCGCTGGAAAAGACGCGGGGCAAATCAACTGATATACCCAAATTGGTGGAAATCGGTTTCTCCATGATATCCCGTGGGCAGGGAGGCCACCGGCACTGGGATATACGACGGCTCAAGGAAATAGTGGAACTCAAGCCGGCAAAAGAAGCACTTTGGAAAGCATTCAACGGCAAGAGCGGATTGAACAAAGACGCCGAAAAAGTAAGCCAGGCGTTTTGGAACGCTGAGACAATATTGGATGCACAGCAACAGAGGGACAAGCCAGTGCAACTTGCTTCGGACGCACTTTCCATATTACAGCAGGTTGATACCCGGCATCCATCCATCAGGCTCAAAGAATTCCAGGAAATAATCGAGCAGATCGTTTCCGAGACAAAACGATTGTCTTTGAAAGGCCAGGTGAAGGCAAAAAATGCGTCGCGTTAAATTAGAGGGCGGCAGCGGAGATTTTATTTTACGGCCTGTTGGCAACGGAAATCCGTTCAGCACGGCCGACACAATTTATTTTCGGAATTTGTTGTCTGCTGAACACGATGTTGATTCGAACACCTTCACCTTCAGGAAGCAGGCTCTTGGAAAGCAGGGTCCACGCTACCTGTTCACCTATTTGGACGCCGAGGGATTTCAATTGGAGTTAGACGCGGCTGCTTCCCGCACGTTGGACACGATAAAAAAAGGACGCAAGGTACTTGAACAGTCCCGCCAGGCTGGCGCAGTAATGAAACAGGTCACTGGCGGCGGATTGAACACTAAAGGGCTAAAACGGCGACTCAAGCCGTTTCAGCTTCCAGCAACCAGTCACATGATCAAAGTGGCGCATTCCGCAAATTTTTCTGTTCCAGGAAGCGGAAAAACAACAATAGCGCTCGCTGCCTTCGCTCACCTCCAAAAGGCGGAAGTAGTAAACGTTCTGGTCGTCGTCGGTCCCCGCTCATCATTTGCACCTTGGGAAACTGAAGCCATCGCATGTCTTGCGACTAAACCAAGGATCGTCCGCATAACAGGCAACAAAAGCCACAGACACCGTGCTTGGCATGAAGCAATACGGGCCACTGTGGTCATCCTGAACTATCAAGTTGCAGCAAACGATGTGGAACAGCTTGAATCGCTGCTTTCTGCGCGTGCTGCCATGCTAGTGGTTGACGAGTCCCATTACATTAAAAACATAGGCGACGGAAAATGGACGAATACGATGAGATCTGTTGCGCCGCTTGCGGCCAAAAGGGTGATTCTTTCAGGCACGCCGGCACCAAATGGGTTGGCAGACCTTTGGGCGCAATTCACTTTTCTATATCCAGATGAAGCCTTACTCGGTACGAAAGACCAGTTTGTCCATCGAATTCAAAATGACGCTGATCCCGTCAAAAGCATTAAAAGAGATTTAGGCCCACTTTTTTGGCGAATTAAAAAAAGAGATTTGGGCCTGCCACGTCCAAAGGTGGCCAAACTGAAGGTTAAATTTGGACCAATTCAAGCCGCCATCTACGATGCTCTGGCTTTTAAAACGTTGCGCGATATTAAATCTGTTCCCGCGGACGCTGCGCGGCTGAAGATGTGGCGGCGAGCGAAAATGATACGTTTACTGCAAGCGGCCTCTAATCCGAGTTTGTTGGCTCAATACTCCGACCAGTTCCGCTTGCCGCCGCTCTCGTCCTCGGGGTTGTCCATTGGCAAATTGATAGATCACTATCCCGAGTATGAGGTGCCCGCAAAAATCCGCGCAGCCGTGCACTTGATCAATCAACTGACAGCCAAGGGGCGAAAGGTGATTCTTTGGACAACTTTTATCCACAATATCCGAATGCTGATGCAATTGTTGAAAGATCTAAGTCCGCTGCCTCTCTTTGGCGGAATTCCCCTCAGTGAGCAAGAAGACGCTGAAATCAACAGGGAAAACATTATCAACAAATTTAAGACGGATTCGTCGGCAATGCTGCTGGTCGCTAATCCCGCGGCATGCGCTGAATCGATTTCGCTCCATAAGGTTTGCGGAGAGGCAATTTATTTGGACCGTACATTCAACTGTGCGCATTTTCTACAATCGAAAGATCGAATCCACCGTGTCGGTCTTACCCACGGCGACAGGGTCAATTACTATTATTTGATCTCTTACGGCAGCATCGATGAGGTGGTCGACAGCCGGCTGGTGCAAAAGGAACGACGCATGCTTGAACTCCTTGAACAAGATTTTGGCGCGGTGGATTTTGATTCAAATGAGGACATCGTCAGTGAAGACAGTGACGAAAACGTAGACTTTGCGCAGACAATGAATCAAATCAGAAAGCGCGCCGGCCATGCTAGGTAATCTGAATGAAATCAATCGCCTGCTGATTTCGTTGCGTGAACTGAATGCGGATAAGCAGCGTGTGCCGGTACCAGCGCTCATGCGACACCTCAAGGCTCGCGTGTTCCTGGGCGTTAACCCGATTTTTGAACCGATTATAAAATTCTCGGTCCAATTAGGGCTGGTTTCAGTTTCGCCCAAAGGTTTCGCGATTACTGACGTTGGAAGTGAACTTCTGGATCAGAATCCGGAGGAATTCTACGAACTGCAACCGCTACAGAGAGATATTTTGGTCCGAAAATGCTATATGGATGGCGCGCTAAGAGCTGAAATGAAAGATTTTGTGAAATCGTTTGAAGCCAACGAAGATTCGGCCGCAGTCACTTGGTCCCCGGTTGATAGCGTGCCATTGGGTGAGACAGAATGGCTCGCCGACCATCTTTTGCAACTGCGGGTCTTGCGGAAAGAAAAGGAACTCCTGGTTGTGACAGAAGAATACCGAACGACGTTCTTGCAGTTTCACGATGAGGGTGGAGATTTTTCGGAAGAACAGCTGGAACGTTATTTGAAGGAAAAGCGTCTTCTGGGTGACATGGCAGAGGCATTTGTGGTCAAATACGAACAGGAACGGCTTCGAGCGGCAGGTCATCGAGCAGAATCCGCCTGTGTCAAGCCGATCAGCCGTATCCGCGTCAGCGCCGGATACGACATCAATTCTTTTGACGGAAAATCTGTGGGCATGGCCCATGACCGTTTCATTGAAGTGAAAGGCTCCGGTAAAGCCGGCGTGCAATTTATCTGGACGATCAATGAAATGAAACGAGCCGAAGCCTTGGGAAAAAATTATTGGATTTATTTTGTCGGTGAAATTGACCGTAAGAACGGAGTCGTAAAGCGGGCTCCTGTTCTTATTCAAAACCCGTATCATATGCTCAAAACAGACCAAAATTTCAAGTCACAGACGCAATCCATGCTCGTTCAAATCAACTCTGCCGGAAACCTTTTGGAACCAGCGGTCAAAATTCGCGTTCGGAGGGGCAAATAGTATGTCAGCATTCGGCTATTTCGGCTCAAAACTACGAATTGCAGCCAAATTGTATGACAAATTACCGCCTCATAATGCTTGGGTAGAACTTTTCTGCGGTTCGGCGGCTATGACCCTTGCCAAGGAAGCCGCTAAAATTGAGATCATCAATGATATTAACGAAGACATAGTAAATTTTTACAATCAGCTCCGGGCAAATTCGCGCGAATTGCGGCGGCTCATTAGGCTGACGCCGTATGCGAGGACTGAATTGGAAGCCGCCCGAAATGGTGATGGTAACCCCATTTCTGACGTTGAGAGGGCCAGGCGATTTTTCGTGTCCGCGATGATGGCGATAAATGGAAGCTTTGGCGAGAGCCCAGGCGGTTTTTCCGTCAGCCATTCCTATGCCAGGAATGGAGTTGAGGCCCGGGTGAACCGCTGGAATTCAATGAACAGCTATCTCAAGGAGGTGGCCTTAAGACTTTCGACAGTGCGGATCGAAAACATGGACGCCCTCAGCCTGTTGGAAGATTACAAGGACCGTCCAGCGACCCTCATGTATTTAGACCCTCCCTATCTTGGAGAACGCATTCTTGGTTATGACCACGAAAAAAATGATGTTCAATTTCATGAAAAGCTCCTGCAAGCAATTGTGAAGGCGAAAT
>DASYYL010000190.1:0-49807 GCA_035933915.1 Verrucomicrobiia bacterium | reverse complement strand
TCGCGGTTTTGGCGGGATGCCGCGCCGCGGACTCTTTGGCGGGTTGCTCGATGGCTTCGCCTTGTCCGTGGCCGATGTAACTGGTGTTGTAGTTATAGCCGGTGTACGGATCGTTCACCCACATCGCGCTGCCGTTAAATGAGGGGCATTGCTGGATTTGCGGCATCATTTGTCCCTGCCAAAGCACGCCCGGAACGACGCGGGAATTGTTTTCATAAGTCGTAAAATCCCACGCATACGAGATGTTGTGAACGCTGTCGTAAAAATAGGCGATGGGATAGAGGCCCAAGAAATCGCCGGTGTAAACCTGCGCCGCGGCTGCCATTTGCCGCAGGTTATTCAGGCACTGGATGCGTTTGGCACGCAACTGCGCCTGGCTTAACGCCGGAAACAGCATGGCTGCCAGAATGGCGATGATGGCGATGACGAGGAGGAGTTCGACGAGGGTGAAGGCAATATTTGATTTGCGTTTTGCATTTTGCGATTGTTGGAACGTACAAAGCTCCAAATTCCAATATCCAAGCACCAGAGAATCTTCAATCACCAAGCCTGCAGAATTGGAGGTTCGAGGTTTGGCGCTTCTTTGGCGCTTGGTGCCTGGAATTTGGCCGTTAATAATCATGGGCTTAACTGCACTCGATAAAACGCTTTCCCTTCCGGCGCATTTGAATCTTCCAATGTCATGGGTTGTGCATTCGTCGCTGTAAACGTCAATATCGGCGTCCATGTCTTTAGATCGGTTGAACGCACCAATGTTTCCCGACAATTCGGCACTGGCGTGAGCGTGAACGCGAACCCGTTTGTTGCCGATAAGGCCGCCAGAACTGGCGGCACGATCTGCGTCACGACAAACGCCGAAAAATTGGTGACTCCTGGGACTGTGACCTCATTATTTGTTGCGTTGTATATAAATGGCTGTGATTCCCAGTTAGTACAATTCCATTCGAATACGCGAAGGTCGCTCCCACTTCCGGTATAACCATTGCCTGCGCGCAATCCTACTGTGGCCGTGTACGTGACCGGCCCTCCAATTATAGGCAGCGATCGGATTTGGTAGGCGCTGGATGCGTTACCTTCTACCGGCGCAAAAGGCGAAAGATCGCTCAAACTGACTGTGCTGACTTTGGCAATACCACTCACATCATCGAAGCCAATAGCGACCTGGTTCTGACCACAATCGCCGGGATTTTGGAAGAATAGATTCGTATTGCCGGCGGTAATATTGTCCGGCGCGATTGTCAGGGCGTCCCCAGTGACTACGGGGTCTGCCGCCGCAATTGCGTCAATCACCGAATATGTACCGGGCGCGGGTTGGATGCGGACGTATTGGATCCATGGCAGGCCCAATTCTTGCAAACTGTATCCAGTACCGCCCGAGGCGCCAGAAAATTGGTTCAATGTCGTTGCGACGGTTTGCCCCGCAAAACTGTTTGTGTACAGATATGGATTGAGCGGTTTGGTCGGGTTCATTTGCTCCTCCGTCCAGGAAGCATTTGTGTCGTCCCAGCGATACGCTTCATCAGGAAACACCGTTTGCAGGTTGGTGAACGTAAACCAGTTTACGCCGTCCTGGCTCACTGATACCACGGCTGGATGTCCCAATTTCGAACTGCTCGTGAACGTAACAGCGCTCAGATCGGTGTTGTCGCTGACAGTTCCAGTGCCGGAGGACAGACCGTCGAAGCACGAATTCCCATAGATTAGTAGATCCACGCCGTACGGATGACGCGGGTCCGCGTAAATCTTATGACTCATTTGCACGGTGATTTGGCCGCCGTTTTCAATTACTGCCAGAATATTACTGCCCGACGGCGTGACGTTGTAAGCCGGATCGATGATTGATACGCGGTCCGTTACGCTGCCATCCATAGGATCGAAGAACTGCAACGCCGGCGCTCCCAGCACCGCGGTTGGGTTATTATAGGGCGCCGTTGAATCAATGCCGTTTGTGCTGATGACCTGGACGGCAAAATCATTTGTGTTGGGGACGTAGGCCACATACGTGCCGTCGGGCGAGGGCGGGGCTTGTCCGTCATCGTTGTCGATGGTGTTTGCCGGATCGCTGGAATTCGTAGAATCGTATCCGGCCGCCGCCACGGAAAATCCCAGCCACGAGCCGTTCGTCAAATATAATCCATCCAGGCCATATTGGGCGAAATCCCATTGGCCCTGGCTGTACGTGGTTGGGTCCCAATAAGGACTTGAGCCGCGGTTGGGCGAATCGAAGAAGCCGCCGTTATCGCCGGCCTCGGTGAAGAGCTGCCAATTTGGTCCATTCCAACCGCCCCAATACAAATCGCCGGAGTCAATCGGCGCCGCGGAGTCCGCAATAGCATCATTCGTCAACAGGCCGTTTGCGAAATAATTGGTCGTAAGGCCATCGGTCAGACCGATGACTCCGTTGCCGTTGCGGTTGTAGCCGATGCCCACAACAATCGCGCCGCCGTATTCATCGTTTACCATGACATAGAGCTTTGGGTCTGCCGCGAGAATGGCTTCGAGCATTTGGGTGCCTGTCGCCGTGCCGTTGAAACGGTACCCCCAGACCATGGTTTTATTGGCGATGGGGGCGGGGACGGTAGTTTGGTTAAGAATTTCCGGCGAGTTCCATTCTACCACGAGTGCGGCGCGGTTGGTGCCTGAGCCGGACCAGAGTTGGATATCGTCCAGGGAGATTGCGTGAGCGTGCGTAAGAGTGAACGCGCCGGCCAATGCCAGTGCGGTCAGGATTCGTTTCATTATCATACTGATCTTTCAATTGGCGCGTAGAAAAAATCGACGCGCGCGGGTTGTGGTTGATTGAGAGACCAGAGCGGGATTTGAAAATAAAAAACCTCCAAACCCCGCAAAACGGAGAATGAAGGCATTCAAGGAATCCGATTGAAATCAGTTCAATCGGCTGGCCTCATCCTTCTCTTTGCGGAGAAGCGCCCCGAGACGTTCGAGGCAGACGAGCGCAATCAAACCGGTATCCTGACTTGGGCTTCAAACCTCATTCCGCCTTCCCGCGATGTTAAAGCATCGCAGTGGCATTGGAATTTGTAGCCGTCACAGTGGCGCAACCGTCCCGGATTCACACCGGGTTCCCTGACATTTGACTGCAACAATGGCGGAAACCTTCCGCCGTTTTCAAAGAACGATTCCTATTTACACCCGTTGGGCGAGATTTCAAGAAAAAACTCTTAGCTGTCAGGGTTGTCGCACGGAGCCATGCGATCCAGCGCCCTCGTTTCCATTTTTGCGCCTATAGTGTGTAAACGAGAAACGAAGCCAAAAATGCGCGGTTCTTGCCTGGAAATTCGACGATTTCTATGGAAACGAGCGCGCCTTAGAACAGAGGCAAAGAAAATGAACATTTGGGTCGCGAAGGAAGCGAAGAGGAATATCCCAATGCAACCTTCATGGGATGATACAATATGATACGCTCTGAAAACCCGCAACATCCGTAACAACGTTGAGCGTCAACGACTTAAACCGCAACAAATCCGCAACAAACCCGCAACAGACCCGCAACAATTTCGGGTCCGCAGCGCACAAGGACGGGCGAAGTCCCGCACCGCGAAGACATTCTCGCGCAAAGGAAACAAACGACGCAGCGCGGCGAAGCCGCAACTAAAGCGTCATCTGTCGCGGGCGGCGGAGCCCAGAATCGAGGACGAGGACGGATCCCCTGGCCCCCAATGGCCCAAGTTTAGTAAAATTATTATGCCAGGGTTTTGCGGACTAAACGAAACTAAACGAAACTCTAAACGATTCGTTTAGTGGGTGGAATTGACGCGTGTTTGCGGGGAAACTTGGCCCAAGCGCGCTAAACGAGCGAACAGGGATTTTTCTGAAAAGAGCTGAATGAATTGAGGCGTTCGTTTAGGGGTGAATGGATGAAAACAAAAGATGCAACGACATCGGAACCAACCGCGATGATCCAGTGACGAAAAATGAACCAAGCTATGGTTTGACCCATTTATCTACCGCTGGCTGGAGGCGCGCAACTACGCGCCAGGCACGTTGCACAACAACCGGCTTTACATTGGCCGGTTCATTGACTCGCTGGCCGAGCGGGGCGTCACGCGCGCCCAGGACGTGACGCGGCCCATGCTGGAGCGTTATCAGCGCGTGTTGTTCCACCATCGCAAGCAAGACGGCCTGCCCTTGAGCTTCGCCGGCCAGCACGCCCGGCTCAACACCACCGAGATTTACACTCATGTCAACATTCAGAAGCTCATCGAAGTCCACCGCCTGACGCATCCGGCCAAGCTGCCACAAGGGGAAACCGCACTTGAGAAAAGTTCGGTCAGCTGGTAGAATGTCATGAATGAAATACGCGGATCGAATCACCTTCAACCCCAAGCAATGCGGCGGACGGCCTTGCATCCGGGGGATGCGCATCCGTGTCAAGGATGTGCTGGACCTGCTGGCTGCCAGAGTGCCCGAAACGGAAATCCTGGCAGACTATCCCGACTTGGAGCCGGAGGACATCCAAGCCTGCATTGAATACGCAGCCGAACAACTGGATCACCCCGTTCTGGTGGTAAGCCGGTGAAGTTCATTGTTGACGCCCAACTGCCGCCGGCGCTGGCGCATTGGCTGCGCGAGGCCGGGCACGAGGCGCAGGCCGTCCGGGAAGTGGGTTTGCGCGAAGCGGAGGACGGCGACATCTGGAATCACGCGCTGAAGACCGGCGCAGTCATTTTGACCAAAGACGAGGACTTTCCCCAACGGGCGCAACAGACCAACACCAGCCCTGCTCATGCAGGGCAACTATCGTTTGCTGTTGATTCACTTTGAGTTCGTTCATCGCCCCATGGTGCCCGCATTCCGCGAACACACAGGGTGACGTTCCGTCTCAAAGGGTGGGTGATTATAACCCGCAAATTGGTGGGTGACTTTGCCCGCAAACTGACAACGACGCCGCGACCGTTGATGTCGAGCAATTTAACCGCCAAGGTGATTTTCAGCCATTGCGTTTTCGATAACGGCAAATTAGCGGATATTTCGCACTCCGTCGAGGTCGTTCCGGCAAACGCCATTGACAACGCAAAATCTCATTTTTGAGAGAGTTTGTATGCTGTTGCTAATTCCATGACGTTTGAATCGGGCTTGCAGACTTTGTCCATCCGCGGCAAATCAACCAGTAAATCAGAAATTCTAAAGCCTTGAACCCTGCCGGTGAATTATTATCCTGCTGAACGCGACAACGTCGCGACATTATGAATAAGCATCCACATTTTTTGGCCGCCCTGGCGGTTATGCTCCTGCTCAGCGGTTGCAACAAACCGACATCCACTTCCGGCGGCGGTGGGGCTTCGGATGTCATCAAGGTAGGCGAATACGCTTCGCTGACGGGCAAAGAGGCCGCATTTGGACAATCGTCGCACGATGGCACCGCATTGGCCGTGGATGACTTGAATGCGGCCGGAGGCGTGCTCGGAAAGAAAATCCAATTGATTACTGAAGACGACCAGTCCCAGGCCGGCCAGCCGTCCATTGACGTGCGCAAGCTGGTTACGGATGACGGCGTAGTGGCGGTCCTGGGCGAGGTGGCCTCTTCCCGCTCGCTCGAAGCGGCGCCCATCTGCCAGCAATATCAAATTCCGATGATTTCCCCGTCGTCCACCAATCCCAAGGTCACTGAAACCGGAAATTATATCTTCCGGGTTTGTTTCATTGATCCATTTCAAGGGACGGTCATGGCGAATTTCGCAACCAAAACGTTGAAATTAAAAACGGCTGCCGTTCTGACCGATGTGACCAGCGATTACAGCATGGGACTGGCGAAATTCTTCAGGGACAGCTTTACCGCCAATGGTGGCAAAATCGTCGCTGACGAAAAATACAACGGCGGCGACAAGGATTTCAGCGCCCAGCTTACCGCCATTAAAGCCGCCAATCCGGATGGCATCTTTATTCCCGGCTATTACACGGAGGTGGGACTGATTGCGATACAAGCACGGCAACTGGGCCTTAACATTCCTTTGTTTGGCGGCGATGGCTGGGAATCTTCGACCCTGGTTTCGATTGGCGGGGCAGCCCTGGAAGGCACGTATTTTTCCACACATTTTACCCCGCAGGATACTTCGCCGGTAGTGCAGGATTTCGTGAAGAAATATCAGGCGCGCTACAATGCCACGCCCGACGCAATGGCCGCGCTGGGCTATGATTCTCTCATGATTCTGGCTGATGCCATGAAACGAGCCGGCACATCCGCCGGTCCAGCGGTCCGCGATGCTCTGGCCGCGACAAAGGATTTTCCCGGCATTACCGGGCACATCACCATTGATAAAGACCGCAATGCGTCAAAACCCGCCGTCATTTTGGAAGTTAAAAACGGTCAATACCATTACGTGGAAACCATAGCGCCCTGACGGGTCCTTGATTCTCGCATTTCACAAGCCGTTCGGCGTGCTGTCGCAATTTACCAGTGACGGCTCCAAAAACCGCACTCTTGCAGAGTTCAGATTTCCGAAAAATGTCTGGCCCATCGGCCGGCTCGATGCCGATTCGGAAGGGCTGCTCCTCTTGAGCGATGAATCGGACTTGAATCAGGAACTCCTGCATCCCAGCCGCGCACATCAGCGCGAGTATTGGGTCCAGGTTGAACGGATTCCTTCGCCTGAAAAATTGAAGGCTCTTGAACATGGCGTCGTTGTCCAGGGCCGTAAGACCCTGCCATGCCGGGCCCGGATGATTGAGCCCCAGCCCGTGTCCGCTGATGCCGATCACCGTGCGGACATGTCCGCACGCCCGGCCGTGATTCCGCCGCGTGATCCGCCTATTCGTTTTCGCAAGAGCGTTGCCGATTGTTGGATCGCGCTTGAGTTGGTCGAAGGCAAAAATCGGCAAGTCCGCAAAATGACGGCTGCCGTCGGGCATCCCACGCTGCGCCTGATTCGGGTGAGAATCGGACGTTTTTGGCTCGCTAATTTGCCTCGAGGGGCGTGGAAAGTCATTTCACGTGTAAACATTTAAATTGCTTGTATTCAGTCACTTAACTTGTGTGTGTAAACACTCTGTAAACGGTTTGTAAGCATTTAAGTGTTTGATTATCAACGATGTAAACAGTGTAAACCTTTTAAAACGATATGCTAACATCATCGACTGAAAAACGAATCACAGGTCACGAGGATGAGCGGGGCGAGGGCCAAAATACCGGCCAGTAATTCTTGACGTAATGCGAAACCGGAGACACACGCCAACCTCTTCTTCCCTTTTTGCTCCAAAAGTGTAAGTTGAATATATGACGGATGTCGCTGAAATGCCGCCGCGCCTGGACAATCTGCAGGTCCGCGCGCCGATGCCGCGCGATCGGTTTGAGCCACTGGCGCGCGAAATCGTTGCCCTGAAAAAGGAACTTAACGCCGTGATCCTGGCACACAATTACCAGGCGCCCGAAATCCAGGATGTGGCCGATTACGTTGGAGATTCCCTGGGCCTGTCCCAGGAAGCCGCCAAAACCAGCGCCGACGTCATCGTTTTTGCCGGAGTGCATTTCATGGCTGAAACGGCAAAGATTCTAAACCCCAATAAGATCGTCATATTGCCGGACAAGGACGCTGGTTGTTCGCTTGAGGAAAGCTGTCCCGCGCCTAAATTGGCCGAATTGCAGGCAACGAACCCCAATTTCTGGACCATCGCCTATATCAATTGCAGCGCCGCGGTGAAAGCGTTGTGCGATGTCATTTGCACCAGCGGCAACGCCGAAAAAATCGTCCGTGCCGCGCCCCGGGACAGAGATCTGCTGTTCGTGCCTGACGAAAATCTCGGCCAATGGGTCATGGAGCAAACCGGACGGCCGATGACGTTGTGGAAAGGCAATTGCTACGCGCATGTCGACTATAGGCGCGACACAATCCTGGCGTTGAAATCCCAATTCCCTGATGCCAAAGTCGTGGTCCATCCCGAAAGCCTGCGCGAAGTGCGGAATCTGGCTGATGTTGTGGCATCTACGGAAAAGATGGTGACCTATTGCAAAACCGATCCGGGACGGCGGTTTATCGTGGTAACTGAATCCGGAATCATTCATCGCTTGCGCAAGGAATGTCCTGGCAAGGATTTTGTCTGCACACCTACATTTGATGTGATGCGCCTGCCCGCTGACAATTGTCGTTGCAGCGAGTGCAAGTACATGAAGATGAACACATTGGAAAAGGTTCGTGATTGCATGAATCGCCTGGCCCCGCGAATCGAATTGCCTGTTGAAATCCTGAAACGCGCTCGCCTGCCCATCGAACGCATGCTGCAAATCTCCGCCGGCCGGCTCGAAAACGCGGGTTGAATGCGGGAGAGCAGCCAGAAAATCTTGTTCACAGTTTAGTGAATTTTCTTTTCTTTTGATTCGTCCCGTTTATACTTCTTTTTTAAAGTTGGAATGAGCAAAACACTTCTGAATCTGTTGGCGGTCGCAATTGTTTTTTGGGTGTCGCGCGCCCGGGGGGATGAGACCAATCGTCTTACTAATAGCCTGCCGTCACAGGCCAATACGGATGCCGTCAACGCTCTTCTTCAGATACAAGCGCAACTCCATGAAACCCAAATGAGTGTGGAGAGCAACCGCCAACAAACGGTTGCTGCCCTGGCGCGAAACGCCGACGCACTGGTCACGGACGTACGGGCATTGGAAAAGAACATCGCCCTTGAAACAGAGTCCGCCCAACGGGTGGAGCAAACTATGCTGATCGTGGCGGTGGTTGGAGTGTTGGCCCTGGCGGTGGTCGTCACCATGGTCTTTCTGCAACTGCGCACGGCGACCAAATTAATAGAATTGGCAATGTCAACGCCGCCGCCTGGCATGAACAGCGGGCGGGCCTTGCCCGTGGTTGAAACCGCGGCCGCTCTGCCGCCATCAGCCCGCGCGGCGCTCGAATTTTCCAATGCCCGCCTGCTGGGAGTGATCGAACGCCTCGAAAAGCGAATCCTTGAACTGGAACATTCCGCGCGCATACCGTTGGAAGAAAATCATTCGCACGCAACTATTTCCGAAACCCCGGATCAGCGCCGAACGACGGATCTGATCGTGGAAGGACAGCTCTTTTTGGACACGAATAAGCCGGAAAAGGCCATATCCTGCTTTGACGCGGCGTTAGAAATGCAACCCAGGCTCGCTGAGGCGCTGATAAAAAAAGCCGCCGCGCTGGAAAAAATGGAGAAGACTGACGAGGCAATCGCCTGTTATGACCGGGCGATTGAATCTGAAGATTCGGCAACAACCGCTCTTTTGCAAAAAGGCGGATTGCTCAACCGGCTCTCACGGTACGAAGAGGCTCTCCAATGTTACGAACGGGCTTTGCAAACACAGGAAAAAAAGGCGGCGGAAGTCGGGTAGCGGAGTGGAGTGAACCTGAACCGGTTGTTCCTTAGTTAAATCGCACCCGGCCGCGCTCGGTTTCAATTTGCCGCCGCATCATTTCGATCTTCATTTTCAGTAGTTCGCGATTTTCCTCGGTCCGTTCGGCCAGTTCCTTTTGCAGCTCCTGGATGCGCTCCTGGTAGGCGCGCATTCGTTCCTGCATGGGCGCCTGCAATACGTCCAGCCGATGGACAAGCTCGGTAATTTCCGCGGCTGCCAGCCGCTGTGCTTCCAACAATTCTGCGCGCTGCGCGGCCAGGCCCTGGACAACGGCATCCTTCAAAGTCTGCGCAAGATACGGGGCAAGTTCTACTGCCGATGCGGGCGAACTCTCGACCCGGCGCAATTTCATCGTCGACGAGCCGCCTTGCCGTTGGCGGTATAACCACACAGCTATGGCCAGAATGGAAACGGGGACGAGTGTAGCCAGGAGCCATGTATCGCGTATCCGCGCTCGTTGCGCCTGTTGTTGCGCCTCCAAAGCCTGCTCGCGCATGGCGGCGGCCTGTTGACGTTCCTGCTCGGCCTGGCTCTGGGCCCGTGCGCGATCCGCCTGTGCCTGTTGCTGTTGTTTTTGGGCCAGAAGTTCGGCCTGCTGGGCCACTTGCGCCTGCTGCTGTTCCGCCTGCGCCAATTCATGCTCTTGTTGCGCACGCTCGTGTTCAGCCGCAATTTGCTGGTTGAGGGCGCCGGGCATCATCGCCTGGTTCATTGCGGCCAGTGCGGCCAACTCTTGTGCATCAATCCGGGTGCCGCGCCGAACAATCACTTGTCCCGCGTCAAAATGGACCGAAACGACGATCTGCCGAACCGAATAGTCCCGCGCCTGTTTGGTTATTGCGACATCAGGAAAGCAGTTTGGCTCAAGAAACTGTGCCAGCGCCCCGGCCAGAGGCTGTTGTTCCTCGGAAAACTGACGGCGGAACTTCGCGCGTGCCACGGAGATTTCGGGGATTTTGTCCAGGCTGATGATGTGACCGACACGCCATGCCTTTGTAAAGGTGAACGTTTCGTTGGCATTGGTCAGGGGCATGATGCGGACTTTTTTTCTGAAAACAAAATGAACAGGAACTTTGTCGGGCTGCAGGGGTCCGTTCATTGCCTGCAAAAGCATTCCCAGCCATTTGTCCCGTAATGCCGCGCCGGAACCGCCGCGCGCCCACGTTACTGCCAGTTCGGTGCTTACGGGGAATGCCTTGTGTTCTACGTTAAAGGCCGTGACCAAATATCCAAAATCGGACGCTTCAATCGTGGAATTATCGATGGACGGCTGATGGTATGCTGCGGCAACGGCGTTTGAAAAACTATCGTGTGCCTGGGCGAAAATGGCAAGGAAGTTTTTGGCGACGACGTTGGTTTGACCCTCGTACTGGTGGTAGATAGCGGCGATCCCCTGGGCTTGCGAGGCTTTTAACGAGGCGGTGGCTTGTGCATCCACGACATCAAACGGCACAGCGGCCACAATGTCCTGCGGTGCCGTGTCGCCGGCCTTATAATTCGGAAGTGTATCGGCACGGAGTGAAAGGCAGACCAGCGCGACCAGGCACGCCGCCGGAGCGTGTTTTACAATGACCATAAAAAGGATTTTTGCTCGCTGATTTTTTGTTGGCCGTCCCAAAGTGTGGCGCGCCATGCCGCGAGCGTTCCGAGTTTTTTATATTCGCGCCCGGCCAAAGTCAACGAAATCCAGTGGTGAAAGAATTTCGGCGTGACCGTTTGTTCCAGGGTAGCTTCCGTGGGCAGGCCGCTCGGGTTGACGCCGCGCAGTTCCACGCGCACTTTGAGCATCAGGCCCCGCGCGTGATGCGCCTTCCAGCAAACATCGAAACGAATCCCGGAAACTTCGTTGGTATGTTCGAGCAGCCAAGCCTGATATGCGTCACGGTCAAAAAGGCTTGGCGACGTTGCCACCGCTCCATTCGTGTCCGTTATCAGCGGCAGAACCTTGATTATCCGACCCGTGGGCGGTTTGGCGGCGGATTCGGCGCGCAGACCCTGGCTCCAAAAAGACAGGCACACGAAAGTGAAAAACAGGATCAATCGCCGCCATCGCATGGCCGAACAATGAACCAGTGTCCAACCTATTTCAATCTCCATTTGAACAACGACCAGTCGCCGCAAGCGAAAAAATTCATGGCGGGACGAGAGATTTGGCGCGAATATGGATTCATGAGCATGACTTCTCAGTCGCCCATGCGGGCGGTTTTGGAAATTTATCCGGGCGCTCAACGCGCATTGTTTCGCCGTTATCACATCGGCGGTTGCAGCAGTTGCGGGTTCAGCCCGGATGAAACCCTGGCGCAGGTCTGTGCGCGCAACGGCAATCTCGACGCGGCCGAGGTCATGGCTCACATTCAATCCAGCCACGAAGAGGACGCGAAAATCTTAATTAGACCAAAAGACCTGGCGGAGTTGTTGCAGAGCGACCCGTCCGTGAGGCTGGTGGATATTCGTTCGCGTGAGGAATTCGAGGCCGTTCATATCGCCGGCTCAGTTTTGCTCTCGCAGGATGTGATGCGCGACCTTATGGGCAATGGCTCAAACACAAAACCGATTGTTGTTGTGGATCACCAGGGCAAAAACGGCCTGGACGCCGCCGCTTATTTCATCGGACACGGACTGCAAAACGTGCGGTGCCTGCTTGGTGGCATCGATGCCTGGGCGCAAGAGGTGGACCCAAAAGTCAGGCGATACAGGCTGGGCTGATCCCCGCGGAAAGCGTGAGTTTCCCAGGGAACTTCTCTTGGGCATTGATTCTCTCAAAAGATGGATAATTTGGGCGAAAAAATATGCGAAAATAAATTTGACAGAAAACAGTTTCGTTTTATAAATGTGTCGTTGTCATAATAATAACCTTGTTGCGGGCTTTACGATAACAGAATGTTCACATGGAAAGCATGATATGAAAAAACTTTTTGTCTCCGCGGGTTTAGTCGCTATCGGCGCCGTCGGTCTGCATGCGGACGAATACGCGCCTGACTTTACCGCGATGGACGCCACGAAGCCTTGGAGTGTTTCCGGAACCTTTCGTGGGTTTTACGATGACAACTTCACGACTACCCCGAACGGGCACAAACAAGGGAGCGCCGGTTTTGAGGTGAGCCCCCAGTTGAGCCTGATTGTGCCGTTGCAGCAGACGGAACTGGGCCTGCGCTACACTTACGGATTGTATTATTATCAGCAACGTGAGAATCAGGGATCCAATCCGATTGACCAGACCCATCAAGTGGATTTATGGGTTGACCATGCGTTCACGCAGCGCCTGGAGGGCAAAGTCGAGGACACCTTCGTTTCGCAACAGGATCCACAATTGACCTCGTCAGGCACAATCCTGCCATACCGTGCGGAAGGCAATAATATTCAAAACGTCGGCACGGTGAGTGGTCACTACGAATTGAGCGCGTTGTTCAGTTCGGATTTGAGTTATCAAAATACGTGGATTGACTATGTGAACAATATAGGCATTCCCGGCAGTCCGTCTTATGCCGCATTGCTGAACCAGGACGAACATGCAATTGGGTTGACTTTGAATTATCAATACCTTCCGGATCTCGCGTTTATGGTGGGATACACCTTCCAATGGACTGATTATACGGGCGATGCGCCCATCGGGCTTGGCCTGACACCTGGAGAAGTTTATTATAGCAACAGCCGCAATCAGCTGTCGCATACATTCAAAGTGGGAGCCCAGTACGCGGCGACAGAGAATTTGAGCATTTTAGCCTGGGCCGGCTTTACCTATAATGACAACTATAATCAGCCTTCTTTTGACACGCAGAGTTCGACCAGCCTTCAGCCTTACGCCAATATCGCGGTCACTTACACCTATTTGCCGGGCGATTATGTGCAAGTGGGATTTAGCGAGTCGGGGGCTTCCGTGGCAACAGCCGATATAAGCTCGAAAACCGGAGCTCTGACTCAGTATCAGCAGGTCTCGGTGCTTTACGCGACTATCAATCATCAAATTACACCCAAGCTGACTGGCAGCCTGACCGGCCATTATCAATACTCGACATATGTGGGCGGCGGCAACGACGGCGCGCCGCAGGACTGGTACTCGTTTGGGCTTGACCTCGCGTACGCGTTTACTCCGTGGGTATCCGCGGATGCGGGATACAATTTCTATTACTTGACCTCGGCCCCCGGACTGCAAGGATACAGCCGCAACATTGGTTATGCGAGTGTGACCGCCAGCTTTTAAAGCACTTTATTTCCTTTATCTATTTCCCTTTTGGTATTTCTCGGTTATTTTTGAACATCCAGCGCGGAGCCGGGTCTAAGACACACTTGGCTCCCTTTTATTTATTGATTGATTATGGATTCGCCAGAAACACATGCCGCACCGGAAAGCAGACTGCATTTCCTTGATTACTGGCGAATTATTCGCATTCGCAAGGCGATCATCATCTCGGTTTTCTTTATTACGACCGTCATCGCGACTGTGGTGACGTTCCTGATGCGGCCGGCCTACAGCAGCACGGCACAAATCGAAATCCAGCCTGATATTACTTCGGACGTTCCTATTGTTAGCAGCCCGTACGACCCGTACTTCATGGAAACGGAGTTGAATACGATTAAAGGCGACGTTGTTTTAAGTCGCGTGGTGGACGATCTGGACCTGAATGCGGAATGGGGCAAAAAATTTAGCCCGGACGGGCGGCCGCTCAAGACCTCCGATACGATTGATATTTTGCGGCGTTATATCAGCATGGATTCCGACCGCAACACCAAGCTCATTGATATCAGCGTCCAGAATGAAGACAAGGATAAGGCGGCGCTCATCGCCAACACCATCGCCCAGGATTACAAGTCATATCGGCTGGAGGTGCACAGCAATGAAATGGAGAGCGGGATCCAAAAGCTGCACATGAAGTATCTGCAAGAAGAGGCGCAAATCCAATTCGATCAAAGTAACGTCGAGCAATTGCGAAAGGAATTTGGTGTTCGCGATATGGACCCGAACGCCACGGGGCCTACGGCCACGATCAATTCTGAACAGGTACAGCAGCTCAATGAAAAGATCCTTGAACAAAACGCCCTGGTCATTCAAAGCGAAAAAGAGGTTGCCGAATTTGAAGCCATTCAGGCAACCAATCCCACGGAACTGGGCGATGTGCTGCTGACTATCAAAACCGACACGACGCTCGCTGATTTGCTGGGGAAGTTGCATGAAAATGAACAAAGGTTCGTTACCGAAAGCAACTATATCAGCCCCGCCAACCCTGACTTTGCATCCACTGTTTCATTGATGGCAACTTTGAAACAGGAAATTGCCAACCGCGTGAATGGCATCATGTTCAGTCTTGAGGGACAGGTTGATGCCGACAAAGCCGGTTTGGACGCGCTCAATCAGCGACTCCATGACCTTGAAAACCAGGGTCAGAATGAATTGGAGACCGGGCAGCCATATTGGATTGCCAAGGCCGGGCTTCAGGATGAAAAGGACCTGCACAAATTGCTGGCCGAAAAAATTGAGGCCAACGAAGCCGATGCGCAAATGCCCAAGAACGCGCTGGTCACAGTCATCAATCCTGCGACACCAGGTGAATTCCCGGTTGCCCCCAAGAAAACACTCAATATTGCTTTAGGCGCTTTTTTTGGACTTCTGGTTGGCGTCAGCCTCGCGTTTTTCATTGAGTATCTGGATACAAGTGTTAAGACCATTGATGAAGTTGAGCGTGTCTTTCAATCGCCCGTGTTGGGGGTCATCCCGCAGAACGTTGGCACTCTCATTGACGAAGGCGCGGACAGCTCGCACGCGGAAGCCTACAGAGTACTGCGCACGAACATTCTCTTTTCGCGCAAGGATGAAAACCTCAATACGCTGGTGGTCGTTAGCGCCGGAATGGGCGAGGGCAAGTCCACGACCGTGCTGAACCTCGCCACCGTATTCGCCCAGGGGGGCCAACGCGCGCTGGTTGTGGATTCAGATTTGCGCCGGCCCACGCTTCACAAGTTGCTGCGGTTGGGTAACGATACCGGGTTGATTAATTATTTGCTTAAACAAAGTACGTTGGATGAAGTGATTCAAAAAACTTCCGTGCCGAACCTCGATTTTATGCCCAGCGGCAAATTGCCCGGACGCCAGATCAATATTCTCGGGTCGGAACCGATGCGCAATCTAATCAGCGAATTAAAGCAGCGTTACGATTTCATTCTTTTTGATTCGCCGCCGATCATGGGATTGAGCGATGCCTCGGTGCTCGCCAGCGAAGTCGACATGGCTATTCAGATTATTCAGTACCGTCGCTACCCGCAATTGATGAATATTCGCGCCAAGCAAATGGTCGAAAAAGTGGGTGGCAACCTCGTTGGCATTGTCCTCAACAACATCAACATGGCACAGGATGAGAGCTACTATTATTACGGCGGCTATTATTACCACAACAATGATGATTCGCAGGAAACCGCAGCTTCAAAAACGTCGGGCGGCTCTGACCGTGTTGGAATCCAGCAAAAGTATTGATTGCGTGGGCGCAGTATTTTCGCAAGGATAAGTGTTCATGAATTTCGTATCGAAACTGGCCCTGATTTCGTGCGCCACTCTTTTGGCTGGAACCCTTTTGCCGGGTTGCGGTTCAGCACGGGAGCCGGTTCTATCTGACAACCCCACCCCTCCTTCAATGTCGGGAAGCGGTTCGCGGGCTGCCTCGGTTGCCTCGAATGACAATTCCGCGGGTGGAACGGAAATGAGCGCCAGCTCTGGATCGGTCACCGGGCTCGGGACTAACGACTCAAACTCCATTTTAAGCGCCATTCCGCCCGTGGCCGCGCGTTTTCAAGCGGGTGAAACAGTGAACATCAGCAGCAGCACCGGCAGTGAAGTGTTTCCCGGCCCGATTTCAACAATGCCGCAATCTTACCTCATCGCCGATGATGGAACGATCTCGTTGCCGCTCATTGGAAACGTGCAAGCCGCCGGCAAAACGCCCGGCCAACTTCAACGCATAATCACCCAGCTTTACGTTCCGCAGTATTACGTCCGTTTGGCTGTGACGGTGACAGCGCTAAACCGGGTCTATTATGTTGGTGGCGAAGTGACTAAACCGGGACCCGAGGAATATCTCGGCCAGACCACCGTGACCAAAGCAATCCAGGCGGCGGGCGACTTTACCGTTTTTGCCAGCCACAAGGTTTGGCTCACCCGGTCCGATGGAACGCGCATCCAGGTTAACACGGACAAGGCGCTTCAGGACGCAGAGAGCGACCCTGCGGTTTTCCCGGGTGACCAAATCCAGGTGCCCAGACGGCGCTTTTGATGATTCAACTTCACGTTCTTTCCGGCAAAAAGGCTGGTAGCTGCGTGGCTGCCAGCCGTTTTCCATTTCGGATCGGGCGGGCTTCGCGAAATGATTTGCTGTTGGACGACGATGGTGTGTGGGACCAGCACGTTATCTTGGAATTCCGCAGGAAGGAAGGTTTTCGACTGGCAGCCGCACCCGAGGCCATCGTTGCGATCAACAGCAAGCCCGCGAGTGACGCGCTCCTCCACAATGGCGATACTATTACGCTTGGCTCGGCAAAGCTCCGGTTTTGGATTGCTCCAGCCCGGCAGCGCGGCCTTCGCCTCCGGGAAAATCTGGTGTGGGTGTTGTTGTTCCTGGTCGCCTTTGGCGAGTTTACGTTGATTTACTTAACGCTTTGGTGAATGTGTCAATGCCTGAAATGCCGGGTGCCGGTAAAAGCCATCGCGAGTCCCCGCTCATTTGCGGCGGCGATTACCTCGGCGTCTTTGACGGAACCTCCGGGTTGGATGGCCGCCGTGGCCCCGGCTTCCGCGGCTGCGATTAATCCGTCGGGGAATGGAAAGAAAGCGTCGCTGCAGACCGTGCTGCCCGCCAGCGAGAGGTTTGCTTCCCGCGCCTTCCAAACAGCGATGCGGCTGGCGTCCACTCTGCTCATTTGTCCGGCGCCCACTCCGAGCGTCCTATCGGCGCCCGCGTAAACAATCGCGTTTGATTTGACGTGTTTGACCACGCGCCATCCAAAAAGCATGGCGCGCAATTCATCTTCCGATGGCGGCCGCGTCGTCACAATTTTCAGATCGTCCGGGCCGGCCATTTTGATATCGGATTGCTGCATCAAATACGAATTCGCCCCGACACTGCGCAAGTCGAACAAATTATTTCGGCGCGGTGATTTCAGGATTTGAATGAGCCTCAGGTTCTTTTTCCGTTTCAGGATGTCCAGCGCTTCGGGCGAAAAGGCGGGCGCTACGATCACTTCGGTAAAGATGTCTGAAATGGCTTGGGCGCAGGATGCGTCCAGCGCTTTATTGACGGCGATGATTCCTCCAAACGGGGCCTGCTTGTCGGTGGCGAAGGCCTTGTCCCATGCTTCGCGAAGGTTTTCTCCCTGGCCCACGCCGCACGGATTTGTGTGTTTCAAAATCGCCAGGGTCGGTTTGTCGCTTTCAAACTCCAGGATCAGATGAGTCGCTGCCGTGAGATCCAGGATATTATTATAGGAAAGCTCCTTTCCATGGAGTTGCTGATAAAACTCGTGGAACGGGCCATAGAGCGCTGCGGTTTGGTGCGAATTTTCGCCGTAGCGCAATGATTGCAATAGCGGCGCCGAAACCAGCAGGGATTTTGGAAGATCCGTCGTTTGTATTTTGAACTCCGCGCTCAGATGGGCCGCGATCGCGGCATCGTAAGACGCTGTCCGCGCAAAGACCTTTGCAGCCAGCGCGCGCCGCAGTTCGAGCGTCGTGTTGCCATTTTCGAAAATCTGCCTCGCTACCTCGTCGTAATCGGATGGATCGACCACCACTGTCACACTGTCATGGTTTTTGGCTGCGCTCCGCAGCATCGAAGGACCGCCGATGTCAATATTTTCGATTGCCTCATGGAGCGTGGTCCCCGGCTTGGCGACCGTTTGTTCGAACGGATAAAGGTTTACGACCACCAAATCAATCGGTTCAATGCCGTGCTCGCGGGCGGCGGTCTCATGCTTTTCATTCCCGCGAATGAATAACAGCCCGCCGTGGACTTTTGGGTGCAATGTCTTAACGCGGCCGTCAAGCATCTCTGGAAAACCGGTGTGTTCACTGATCTCCCTGGCGGCCACACCGGCTTCGCGCAACATTTTCGCCGTGCCGCCCGTGGAAAGGATTTCGATTTGCGCCTGTGCCAGAATTTGCGCAAAGGCAACCAAGCCCATTTTGTCAGACACGGAGATAAGTGCCCGTTGAATTCTTGCCATAAAGAGCTATGGTTCCCGAAAGGCATCCCTGGCGTCAATTCGCAAATATTTCACACGAACGTGACTTGCGCCGGCTGATTATTAATTCGGCGTTTTGACCTTCAATTGCCTTTTCACCCATGCGACGGCCGACCGCCTGGTTTTTAATTCTTCCGCCAATTGTTTGTCGCGAATTTCATGGAGCAGGGTGCCCATATTCGGTCCGGGCTTCATACCCAGGGCTATCAGATCATCGCCGGTGAGTAACGGCGGTCGAATGTGCGATTTCTTTTTGAGCTCTTTGACCTGTTCTACCAAAAAACTATAATGTTCCAATGACCGATGCGAGCCAAGGCAGTCGAGCTGGTGCAGTTGCAGTTCCAGGGGAAAGGTTTCTCGCATGAGCATGCGGCGCAGCGTCGCTTTGCGCATTTGTTTTACGTCCTTAAACTGCATGTGTTGACGCACGCATGTCACGATTGCGTCAATTTCCTTTTTAGGGAATCGGAGGCGGCTAAGGATTTGGCGCGCCATCTCCGCGCCGACTTTCTCATGGCCGTAAAAATGAATCATGCCGGTTGCGGCATCCGCGCTCGCGGTGGGCGGCTTGCCGATGTCGTGTAAAATGACGGCCCAGGGCAAGGGAGCCGGTGCCTCCGCTGGCAGGTGTTCCAGCATGAGGCGGATATGATTATATACGTTGCCTTCGGGATGGTATTGGGCTGACTGGGCGCACGTCAGGGTCGGGCCGAGATCGGGCAGCACCTGTTCCATCAATCCGCTGTCCCGCAATAAATCCAGCCCGCGCGCCGCGTGCGGCGGGCGAAACAATTTCAGAAGCTCGTCCCGGACGCGCTCGGAGCTGATCAAGCGGATTTTTTGAGCGAGCTTTTTTACCGCTGCGTAAGTGCCCGGCTCGATTTCAAAATTTAGTTGAGCGGCGAACCGGATCGCGCGCAGCAGACGCAAATGGTCTTCCCCAAAACGCTCCTCAGGCAGGCCGATCGTGCGGATAATTTTGGCCCGCAAATCTTCCTGGCCGCCAACCCAGTCGTGTGTCGTGTTTGAAACCGGGTCGTAAAAAAGGGCGTTGACGGTGAAATCGCGTCGTAGCGCGTCAGCCCGGGCGTTGCCGAAAACAACCTTTTCAGGCCGGCGCCCGTCTCGATAGTCTTCTTCGCTTCGAAAGGTGGCGACCTGGAAATCGTGATTTTTTTCGACGACAACGACGACGCCAAATTTCTTTCCCACGGGGACAGTCCGTGCGAACAGTCGCTCAATTTGTTCAGGACGGGCGTCGGTTGCGATGTCAATGTCCCATGGATCACGCCCAAGCAAAAAGTCACGCACGCAGCCGCCCACCCAAAACGCGGCAAACCCCGCTTTTTGCAGGCGCGCAACGATCCTTTTCGCGATAGTCTTCGGAGAGCTGGCGCTCATGCGATTTAATATCTAAACAACAAACATTCCAGCAACTCATTTGGGGAATGGTTAGTCTCCCCAAATCTTTTTAACATGTGCGATCCCCGCTCGGACCTCCTCCGCTTGCAACGAAGGACTCAATTCAAACACCTTGATGTGGTGGGCGTTAACAAAGGGCATGAGCGCCGCGAAATCAATTGTCCCCGAGCCGGGTGCCATGTGGTCGCGGGCCGGGTAAATGACGTCGTGAACATGAAATCCGGCGAGTCGGGGCGCCAGAGATTTCAGGAAGCGAATATGCTCGATGACACCGAGGTTTTCCTTGATTTGCGCGTGCCCGGTATCGTGCCAATAGGCCAGCGCCGGGTTCTGGAATTCCCGCAAAAATTCTTCAAAATCGCCATCCAGCGGCAATTCCTCGAGGGCCTGGCGGTTTTCGCAGCCTAATCTTAGTCCGCGAGATTCCGCTTCTGGCAGGATTTTACGAAGAGTTTCTTTCATTCGCGCGAGAAACTTTCCCTTTTTGTCTTCGCGAGCATTCAAGGCCTCCTTTTGAAGCATTTGAAATTTTTTTGAGCTTTGCGCGTGGAGCTCCAGCATGCCGGCCAGTTTGCCGGTGTAGTCCTTCATCTCAATGCTGCCCAAATGCAAAACAACGATTGTGGCCTTGACACGGGCTGCAAAATCGAGCGTTTTCAGAGTATGTTTGACCGCCAGGTCGCGGTCGCGGGGATCTTCGGCGGAAAATTCATAGAGATTGGGCGCCGCCTTGCTTACTCCCAATGGAAGAGGGCAAAAATTATGCAGGCTGGAGATTTTGATGTCCCCCTTGTCTACAGCTTCGAGAATACCGGGTACCAGGGTAAGGCGGATTCCATGGCTCAATTCAGCGTATTCAAATCCCAATTCACGGATTTCCAGCAACATGGCCCGACCGTCGGAATGCCTGTGCGAATTCCAGCAGGTTGAGAAAGAATACATGTTTTGGGGTTAAAATGGTTGAAGCGTTGAAGCGTTCGGAAGGGCGCGGGCCGCTTCAACGATTTAACGCTTCAACGCTTCGACGCGACTTGAATTATAGGTCCGCGTAGCGGGCCGAAAGCATAGCCGAAAACCGGGCGGCTTTTTCCTTGCGCCGGCGGCGTTCACTCGGCTTTTCAAAATGCCGATGATTGCGCACAACTTTAAGCGTGCCTTCGCGGTCGACTTTTTTCTTTAGCCGCCGCAACGCGCGATCCACAGGCTCGCCCTTTTTTAATTTAATTTCTGTCAACGCAACTCACTTCCTTTCCTGTGCGGAACAGCGTCCGCAAAAATAAATATACGAGTTGACACAATAGATTCTATGCGCCAGAAGTCAATGAAGAACTTCCGTAAATTCTAATGGTGCCGGAACAACCGCTTTCGGTTTTTGCCCAAATACCAGACTATCAGAATATTCAAAATCAGCACGACCAGCAGTCCGATTTTCGGGTGGGGAAATAGATGGGGATGCGGTTCGTCAGACATGTCTGACCGCGGGCCGCGACGGCTGGTCAGCTCAAAAACTTCAATCGGAATAAAGAAGGCCGATTCGCCAATGGTCAGCCAGATGGCCCATTTGGCGCGTAATGCCAGGCCCGTGCCGCCAATAATCAGGAACAGCCCGTAGAGAAACGTTGCCAGGGACGCGGCGCGGACGTTGCCAGGGGTAATGGTCGCAAGCCATTCACTGACATTGTGGAAAAAGAGGTGTTCAGGGTCCAAATGGACCCAGGCGAGGAATTTGTCGAAGTCATCCTGCAAATCTCTCCCGGCCATCCAATAGATGCCTGCTGCCAGCAGAAGAAGCGATGCTCCTTTGGCTATCTTACAGATTGCGATGAAATACAATGTCGGCGCGTGGTCTTTTTTTGTCCCGCCCTTCGTTTGCGCGCCGGCGCTCTCCAACACGGTTGTCTTTTCGGTATCCATCAGCAAACTTTAGACAATAATAACGGGAAAAGTTCAGAAATCTTCACCCTTTCCTGTTTCATAGAGTCGCGATCCCGCAATGTGACGGTGTCTTTGAGATCGTCGCCCTTTTCACCCAATGTTTCGAAGTCGATCGTCAGACAAAATGGCGTGCCAATTTCATCCTGCCTCCGATAACGCCGGCCGATGGCGCCGGCTTCATCGTAGAAAACTGTCAAATGCGGACGGAGCAAATCGCGAACAGCTTTGGCTTTGGCCACCAGTTCGGGTTTGTTTTTCAAGAGCGGAAAGACCGCTGCCTTAATCGGGGCGATGCGCGGCGCAAAACGCAGGACCACCCGGCTTTCCATCTTGCCTTTCTCGTCCGGCGCCTCGTCCTCGGTATAGGCGCCGCACAATATTGCCAGCAATATCCGATCAACTCCTACGGCCGGTTCGATGACGTGTGGAATATATTTGCGCTTCGCAGCTTCGTCGAAATATTCCATCGACGTGCCGCTGAACCGGGAGTGCTGCGATAAATCGTAATTGCCGCGCGCTGCGATGCCCCATAGTTCCTGTGTTCCGAACGGATACTGAAACATCAGGTCCGTTGTGCCTTTGGAATAATGCGAAAGTTTCTCCTTCGGATGATTATACTCCGATATTTGCGCCGCTGGAATACCCACGGAGATCAGCCAGTCCCGGCACCAGTCAATCCAGTAACGGTGCCATTTCATCCAATCGTCCTGGTCGCTGATAAAATATTCCATTTCCATCTGCTCGAATTCGCGGCTGCGGAAGATGAAATTCCGCGGCGTGATCTCGTTCCGAAACGATTTGCCGATTTGCGCGATGCCAAAGGGAACTTTGACTCGCCCCGTGTCAACAATGGCTTTAAAATCCGCAAACATTCCTTGGGCTGTTTCCGGGCGCAGATAGGCGATGGCCGACTCGTCCCGGAGCGCCCCGACATACGTTTGCAACATCATGTTGAATGCCCGCGGCGCCGTCAGGCTGCCTGGCTCTCCGGTGGCCGGCGATGGTATCAGGGCAATTTCTTCCGGTTTGGCGTGCGTGAAATCAAGTCCAACGATCGGCGCCAGTTGTCCCCGAATGGATTTCTTGCGTTTGAGTTCGATCGCTTTCTCCCGAAGCTCCTCCTCCGTGCGGTCGCTTTCCTGCGCAACCACATAACCTATGGTATGAGTGCCGGGATCGGAGGGTGTCGTTTCCCCGGACCCTTCCGGAATCACATTGACGCGAGCAAAAAAAAGCTGGTCTGCCCGGAATCGTTGCTTGGAAACTTTACAATCCACCATCGGATCATTAAACCCTGCCACGTGCCCCGAGGCCTCCCATACTTTGGGATGCATGATGATCGAGGATTCCAGTCCCACGATATCGTCGCGACGACGAACCATGTCGTTCCACCAGCAATCCCGTATATTCTTGCGCAATTCAGCCCCAAGCGGTCCGTAATCCCAAAAGCCGTTGATGCCTCCATAAATTTCAGACGATTGAAAAATAAAGCCGCGTCGCTTGCACAGCGACACGATCTTTTCCATGAGCGGGTTTTCTTTTGGTTCGGCCATGAAACGCCAGTTTGACCGTAAGTTCGGAGCCTTTCAAGCTCAGAGTGATCCACGGGTAAAGGAGGCATTAACATGCACGAGATTATTCAAGCGCCCGGCGCGCCAAACTAGCTTGCTTAAGTCCCATAATTCTCCAGAGGGCGGCGCTTGGAACATCAATCCGTCTACTGTTGCATTGTTGCAATTTACGTAGCCGTCCGATTGCAACAATCATGCGTTGACGCCTTCAGAAATATACAAATGCGCGAATTTCACGCGTGATGCGTGAAAATTTTCCGCATAATCAAAAATGCGCCGGGAAATTCTGCGTAATTCTGGGCATTTTTGCAGAAAAAGCAATTGGCACCGCCAGTGCTAAAGAATTTTTTAATAATGTGTTGACGGTATTGGTCATTTAAGTAAAATGCCCGTCTATCACACCGAACAAGTGAAACAAAACTAAACGAACGTATGAAAAGAATCCTCAAACGGAAAAAAGGCTTCACGCTAATCGAATTGCTGGTCGTGATCGCCATCATCGCCATCCTGGCGGCAATGTTGCTGCCTGTATTGGCCGCGGCCAAGCGCCGCGCGCAACGCATCAATTGCGTCAGCAACCTCAGACAGGTTGGCTTGGGCATGCGCATTTGGGAGGGAGATAACGGCAACGCATATCCTATGGCCGTCAGCACATCAGCGGGCGGCTCGATGGAATTTCTTTCCGACCAGAGCAGCGTTCCCACAGCTGGCCACTATTCGCCGTTTTCCATCACGAATGTCTTCGATGACTGCTCCAATGAGATGACGACAACGAAAATTTTTCTTTGTCCATCTGATAGCGGGCGCAATTATGCGACGAACTTCGGTGAGTTGGGCGCCAGCCCGCCCGGCACCACTCCCGGCGCCGGTACTAACGCCGTTAGCTTTTTTATTTGTGGCGACGCTAATGAAGGCTATCCGCAAATGGTGCTGGACGGAGATCGTAATGTCGGCAGCACTGGGTCCCAGCCGGCTTCGGCAATTGTCATGAATAACGGTTGGGCCTTAGGTACTTTCCAGGGCGGTGCTAATGGAGTGGCTGCGGGGCCAAGCTGGGCCTGGAGCGCGAATGATTTGCACCTGAAAGTGGGCAACATCGGCCTCGCTGACGGCAGCGTTGACCAGGTGTCCGCGAGCGCGTTTCAGAACGCTCTGGCTTACGCTACCAACGGTACGCCGTGGGCCAATCAATTCTTTAACTTCCCTCAATAACACTTTGAGGTCTGTTCGTAACGAGGCGGCCGTGAGGCCGCCTCGTTTTTTTATTTCATAATTCCACCACGGCGGCGCACTTCATTGGCGGCCGCCGTTGGTATAATCGGTCTGCCAAAACGCACTGTCTCCACTCGCGGAGTTTGACCGGGTTTTTTCCGCAGAGTCCTGCAAATCCGAGTAAGCGTCTCCAAACGCCCGTCAGCGCAACTGGAACAACCGGATGTGTGTTGACCATTCTTTCAGCGGCTGCATTTAAATTTGATGCCTTGGAATTGCCCCGCGCCGCAATATTTCTCATCACGTGCCCTTCTAATATTTCTAACGTTGAAACATTCATGCCGGGAATCGTGAAAGTGGCGGGGGTCTTTAGGGTATTGTCGCTGAATGCCGCCTTCAACTGTGTTGCGATAAGACACGGAGCCGCGATAGGGCCTCGCTGTTGAAGTCTTTTGGTCCACGCGTCGAATGCTGAGACGAAAGGCAGGAATTTAAAATCAATAATCGGCTGAACCCGAAATTTTAAAAGTCAAAAGATAACTTAAAAAAAACAATGACATTGAGAAATCCCTGCTCCGGTTGGTGATGCGCGCCCGGCGCGGCGCAGTCTGGCAGGGTAATTGCTTATCGAGGGCATTCTGTTGTTCGATTGAACAGAGTTCAATCATAACTTTAACCGTCCGTTTAACTTAATAACGCAATGGCATGGCCAATATTAAATGACTCGTCCAGGAGAAGGCGAAACCCGATGCTGGTAGTTGACATGGGCGGTCGCACGACCAAGTCCATCGTCATCGAGCCGCGCGGCGAGAATTTGGCGCTCACGCACTATGCGCTGACGGACGCGCCGATTTTTGACAAAAAAATTTCCTCTGATTTGCTCGCGGGTCATTTGCGCGAAATTGTCCAAAAAATGGATGCGCGGCCCAAATCGGTTACACTCACGGTGGGTTTGGAGGATGTCATGCTCAAGCAAATCGAATTGCCACAAGTTCCCGCCGATGACATGCGCATGATCATCAAAAACAACACCAAAGCTTACCTGCAGCAGGACCTGCCGAATTACGCTTTTGACTGCCATATTTTCATTCCCAGGGTTTCGGCAAAATCAGATGCAGTCGCGAAAATGCCGGCGATTCCCAAGTTAAAAGTTCTCGTAGGCGGCGCGAAACAGGATCTTTTAGACACCTATAGCTCCGCGGTTGCGGAGGCGGGATTCGCTATGGGGCATGTCGTTCCGGGTTTGATCGGCCCCTTGAACGCGTTTGAGATGTCCGTGCCCGAGGCATTTGCCGGCGAAACAGTCGCGCTCGTGGACATCGGTTTCAAGCATTCTTCGATTTGCATACTTGACAGGGGTGAATTGGTTCTCATGCGCGTCGTTAACATTGGCGGCGATCGCCTTACCGCCGGGCTGGCTGAATCAATGAATATCAGCTACGCCGAGGCGGAAGGCATTAAGATAGGCATGCCGGGTGAAGTGCAGGCGGCGTTGGAAGCCCAGGTGCAGCCTCTGGGACGTGAATTGCGCGCGTCACTTGATTTTTTTGAGCACCAGCAGGACCGCCCGGTTTCTCGCGTTTATGTCAACGGCGCCTCCTCACAGTCGGAATTAATTCTCCAAATTCTTCACTCGGAAATGGTCGTCGAGTGCAAGGCATGGAATCCGGCCCAGTCCGTCCAATTGGCGCTGCCCGAACAGCAAGCCGCGGAAATGGAACATATCGCTCCGCAATTGACGGTGGCCCTCGGCGCGGCGCTCTCGGCGTTTTAACGAATCAACTTTATGCCCATTCGAATCAATTTATTGGCTGAAGCGCAGGCCGCCGAAGAGATGCGGCGCCGTGACCCTGTCAAGCGGGTTGTCATCGGCGGAGTATTGCTTCTGGCCGCTATGGCCGTGTGGAGCAGCACGGTCCAACTCAAAGTGATGCTGGCCAATCGCGAGTTGGGCCAGGCCCAGTTCCGGTTGGACTCCCACAAAAATGCCTATGACGCGGCGATTACCAACAACGCAAAAATTGCGGCGATTAAACTTAAGATTTCCGCCCTAAATCAATTGATCAATTGCCGAATGCTCCAAGGAAATTTGCTCAACGCTCTCCAAAAGGTAAGCGTGGACAACGTTCAGATGACGGGCATTCGAGTCGACCAGGCCTATGCTGTATCCGGTGGAACCAAAGGCAAGGATGGAATTCCCACCAAGTCTTTCGTCACGGAAAGAACCGTCGTTACGCTCACCGCCCGTGACTCCAGCCCCAACCCGGGCGACCAGGTGGGAAAATTTATGCAGGCGCTGGCCCGGCAGGATTATTTCAGGGGAATGCTCGACAAATCCAACGACGTCGTTCTCACGGATGAATCATCCCCTCAACTGGACCAGAGCGGCAGAAATTATGTTTCATTTTCCGTGGAATGTCATTTTCCCGACCACAAGCGATGAACCTACTTCCTAAAAGCAAACAAAAACGCAACCAGCTTTTCGCCACGCTGGTCGCCGTAATCGTTGCAGTTGCCGGACTTGGATTTGGCGTGATCCGTCCGCAATATGGTAAGCTCTCCAGCCTCCGGAGGGAAGCTGCCGACATGCAGGCCAAATGTCAGGCTAACGAGCGGCTGATTCAGGAATCAACTTCGAGCGCCAGCAATCTGGCTGACCTGACCCTCGACCTTTCCAGCAATGAGGAGGACATGGCTAGCGGTGATATATACGCCTGGACGCTCGATACTATGCGCCATTTTAGGGCAAATTATAAAGTGGAATTGCCTGAAATTGGACAGCCCACCGTGGGCGCGATGGACCTTATCCCCAATTTTCCTTATCAGCAATTACGCTTCAACATCAGCGGAACCGGCTATTACCATGACATTGGCAAGTTTATTGCTGACTTCGAAAATCGATACCCGCATATGCGTGTAGTGAATTTAGACATGGCGCCGGTTGGCAGTGACAGCGAGAAGCTGTCGTTCAGGGCGGATATTGTGGCCCTGGTGAAATCGACACCATGACAGTAAAAAAATGAAATGGCATGCACACATAATTTGGTCGTTGGTTGTCGGCGCGGCAGGCCCCCTGGTCGCGGCGCAGGCCGATACCAATGCGCCGGTGAAGTCGGTCTTTATTCTGCCGTCCAATCCGAATGAAGGCCGCGATCCATTTTTTCCAAATTCCATGCGCCCTTATGAGGACGCCGCGCCCAGGCAGCAGCAGCGCTCAGTGGACCTCACAACGCTCCAGATTAAAGGTTATTCGGAAATTGCCGGACATCGCTACGTGATTATCAACAATCACACATTTGGCGAAGGAGATGAGGGCGAAGTCCTCACGCCTGGTGGCCGTGTCCATATCCGCTGTCTCGCTGTGAGCGCTGAATCAGTCATGGTGGAAGCCAACGGCGCGCGGCAGTTGCTCAAATTTTCCGATCAACCATGAACCCAAATTTTGGCCGCGCGAAAATGGTGAAATGATTTAATGGAATTGAAAGGCAGACGAAACACTAAACAATTATGAAACTAAAGTTACAAACGGTTGCACTGATGGGAATGCTGGTTTTCCAACAGACTGCGATGTCACAAACCACCCCGGACACCAACGTGGCGGCGCCAACCGCCCAGTCCGCGTGGCCCACAAATGCCATTACGTCAAATGCGACTGCGACTGCGACGGCGACGGGCGATCAAACCGCTCCAGCCGCCCAACCGGCTGCGCCCGCGACTACTGCCGTGGCCGACGCCTCAACTCAGGCGAATGCGACGCCTGCCGCGGCCGATGCCTCCGCCCAGACCAACGCGGCGCCCGCCATGGCCGCCGCCGATACGAACGCGCCGGCGTCAGCTGACGCAGCCGGTGGCACAAACGCGGCTTTGCCCGCCCTGGCCCCCGAGGTTGTTGCGCCTCCCACCAATTCTACCCTCGGTGCCGAAGCCGCCGCCATTGCCGCGGACACAAATGCCGCCCCAACAATTCCGCTCATCCAATTTCAAGACGTTCCCCTGACTGTGGCCATTGAAAACCTGGCTCGTCAGGCCAATATCAATTATCTGCTCGATCCGAAGATCGGTTACGGCCAGCCGGACCAAAACGGACAAATCAAAGCGGAGCCAACGCTTTCAATTCGCTGGGAAAACGTTACCGCCGAGCAGGCGCTCCTGGCTTTGCTCAACAACTATGAGCTTCAACTCGTCCGCGATCCCAAGACCGGCATCGGCCGGGTCACCATGAAAGACCCTCTGGCGCCGCCGCCGCTCGAAACCCGCGTCATCCAGCTCAAATACGCCAGCGTTTCAAACATGGTCAATTCCGTTACGGCCGCGTTTACCGACCGCCGTAGCCATGTGATGCCCGACAGCCGCACCAGCCAAATGATCGTTGTTGCCACAGACATCGAGCAGGACGCTGTGGACACCCTGGTCAAAGAGCTGGACAAACCCACTCGCCAGGTTTTGATTGAAACCAAATTGGTCGAAGTCGCCAGCACGCCTGCCACGTCCAAAGGCATCAATTGGTCCGGTACGGTTGCCGATCAAAATGTCAGCTTCGGTAACGGCCTCTCGACGGTCAATTCCCAGACTCAGATCCCGGGTGCGCCTACCACAACTACTTTCCCGGGCGGAGCTACTGCAACGACGACTCCGAAGAGCAGCTCTTCGACCCTTGTCAACACGTTAACGCAGCCGTTTTCGACCCTGCCAGGAGGTTTCTCGATGAATACTCTTACGGGTCTGACGCCTGCCATCGGGTTCTTAAACGCCGACGGTGTCCAGGCCGTCCTGTCGTTCCTGAACTCTAGCTATGACGCGCAAACCCTTTCGACACCGCGCGTCGTGACCCTGGACAACGAGCCGGCGATGATTTCCGTCACTCGTATGTTCCCGGTCATCAATATTACAGCCTCCACCGCCGGCGTTTCTTCCGGCAGCACCTCCATCACCTATTCCAACATTGGAACCACGTTGATGGTGACTCCGCGCATTACCGCAAACGATGACATCTGGCTCAAGGTGGTCCCGGATGTATCCAGCTTTTTCGCTACGGTCAACAAAGTCATTGACGGACAGCAATATCAGGCCGACGAGTTCGATATGCGCCATATTGAAACCCAGGTGATGATCCCCGACGGCAATACGCTTGTCATGGGCGGCCTGGTGGAAGATAACCCCACCGCCAGTTACACACAGGTCCCTGTTCTGGGAAATATCCCCTACCTGGGCTGGGCTTTCAAAAGCGAAACAGCGACCATGGACAAGGAAAACCTGGTTATCTTTATTACTCCGACTATTGTCAAAGATACCGACTTTCAGCCGGCCACCAGCGATTTCCTGGCGTCCAAACCCGCTCAAATGAAAGAGCCGATGAACCCGAATTCTTTCTGGGACAAACCTGGAGAAACGCAATGGAGCAACCCCGCGCCATCACCGGGAGAATTTGACAACAACACATCGGCTTCACAGCAGTAGTCCTGGCGATGATTGACGCCGAAAAACACGTTACTACTAAAAGAACAGGAAAGAAGTTGTTATGAAAACCGAAATTTATCCGGGTTCGGATCCGTTGGCACGGGCTGCGCGCGTGGCGCTGTGTGGCGCCGCTCTGATTGCCTCACTCACCGCGGGCACGTTGTCTGCCGCGCCCACTGTCCAAACCCTCGGCGGCGGTGCCTCTGGAAGCCATAGCGGTTATGCGGACGGCGAAACCCTCTACGCGCTGTTTAACAATCCAAAAGGCATGGCCCTGGACGGTTCCGGCGATTTGTTCATCGCCGATTATGGCAACAACGCAGTCCGCGAGCTCATAAATCTTGGAGGCGCTAACAACGGCAGCACCGTGACATATGCTACCAATCAGGTCAAAGCGCCCGTGGGCGTTGCCATTGACGCCAGTGACAATTTGTACATCTTGAACCGCGGTAGTACTTCCCCATTTAGCACCAACGGGTCCGTCGTTGAGTACGACATGTACGGCATCCTCATCGCCACTAATGCCACCCATTTGACAAATGCAGCCGCTATCGCCCTGGACAGCGCCGGCAATATCTACGTGACGGAACGAACCAATTTGGTTGTGCGTGTCACGGCCGCAACGAATATCACGGTGGCCACCGTGACGGCATCCAATGCTATGTTGCAGGGAATCGCCGCTCTGCCGAGCGGATTCCTGGCGGTTTGCGATTCGGGTCGTAATGGCATCCTCACCGTTAACCCAAACACAGGAATTCTGACGACAAATGCCGGATTCAATGGCCCCGGCGATGGAACCGGCCCCAACAATGTTGGAATCCCCAATTCATTGGCCAAATTTGTGAATCCGTACGGTGTGGCTGCCGCCGGTGACGGAACTTTGATCGTGTCCGATTACGGCAACGATCGCGTCAAGGTTATAACGGCCGCTGGTATCACGACCAATTTATACGGCGTTTCTTCCAATGATTGGATGTCGCAATTTCCAGGTTGGGTGGACGGGACCGTCTCAATCCCGGAAGAACCGGGTGGCGTGGCCGGTCGTAGCCAGGCTGGCGTCCTTCTCTCACCAGACGGAGGCACTGTCTATACAACGGAAGATTATTATCATCTCATTCGCAGGACCACTGGTACGAGCTTCGCCACGTTCACTGTGGCTCCCGGCGCCCCCACCGGTTTATCGGCAGTCGTGGCGACCAACGGTTCGGGGCAAATTGAAGTCGTTTTAACATGGAGCCCGGTGACGACGGGTAACGTCACCAACTACCTGGTCGAGCGCCAATCCCCCAACCCCGGGCCTCCGTACACCGTCATCGGTCAGACATCGGGAACCAGCTTCACAGACGCAACTGTCGGAACCGGCACGCCATATTACTACGTTATCCAGGCCGCTAACAGCGGTGGATTAGGTCCGGATTCAACGCAAGTCAGTGTCACTACTCCCACACCTCCGCCACCGAATCCAACCATCGGATGGTTTGACTACCAATTGTTAAATGGCCTTTATTTTGCCGCCGTCTTCCATCCCATTACAAACGGTGTTTTGGTCACCGACAATGATTTGAGCTACGCGATTGAATACCCGTCTGGTACCTACACAACATACTATATTTCCGGCCAGACCCCCGTTACAAATAACCCAACCAGCCTGGACACTCAGGCCCAATTTTTTTCGGAGGGGCAGCCGGCCCAGCCCGCTTTGACCTTGACAACCTATTCCAATTTAACAATTAAAGCCATAACGGTACAGGTTACCGGAAGCGGTCCTGTGGATAGTGGGGTCGCTTCGGCCCAGATCATTTATCAATGTGATACGCCGGTGCTCCTCAGTGCAACCAACGCCGCGCAATTCTATGTCAGCGATGCCACCACGAATGTTACCTATTACTATACCACTGACGGCACAGACCCGTTGAATGAACAGTTGCAGTCCCAGGAGATTATCGCCACCAACTCTATCATGCCAATTGGGCTCAATGTGAGCAGCAACTTTGTTTTCTCAATCCGCGCGTTTCGCCCGGGCTATATGCCCAGCGCCCTGGTCACCAATCTTTTCTTCGCCCAGAATTTCCAGGGAAATGAACTGAGCTTTGGTTTTCCTTCCGGCTACTGCTCCAGCACATTTGTCGGATCTCCAGGTGAATGGTTCTATGCCCCTGTAACCTTGACCGCATTGAGCACTCCTTCGGCGTACGGTCTGGAGTTTGATATGACGGTGACCAACCTCGGCCCGGATGCCGTGGCGCCCGGCGCTATGTCGTTTCAATCGATGTTGATGCAACCAATACCTGGTATCACCCCTCCGCTTTATACGAATATTCCACCGCTTTGGTATGATGGCAGTTCGGTTAACCCGCCGCCTCCGGGCTCGCTCGTTAACTATAACGGTGGGAACTTTGTCAATGCCTCGGTGACCAATTCCAGCCTCAATGAATTGGCAGTCGGCTGGTTTGAATTGCCGGGTATGACCAATCTTTTCAACACAACCAAGCAAAACCTCTTTACGTATTCGATGGCGTTTGTTGAGATGCTGCCAAATGGTCAAATTCCAAACGGAATCATTTTCGGCGGCTACGCTTTTCAGGTGCCTACAAATGCGCAACCGGGCGAACAATATCAAATTCAGCTGCAGCGTCCGTCGGCGATTGTTGACGGCCTGGGAGAAAATGGAAGCGCGCTACTGATCAATACCCCCACAACAGGCTCATTGTCAAACGGCCCCATCAATGCAATCAAAATTGTGACCGTTGGCGAGCCCAAGTATCTGGCTGGTGACGTCTATCCATTCCAATGGTTTAATGCCGGGAATTTCGGTAATGGCGACCTGATAACTTACGGGGCCAACGACGTCCAGGAAGTCTTTAATGCGGCGATTTACGGCATAAATGAGCCCCCGACCAATAGCGATTTTTACGATGCTATGGATTCTGCCGGCGGCTTCGGCGTTTATAACGCTGCCGCTGGATATTGGACCAAAACGACCGTCATGACTGCAGCGCAGCTCAACCTGCTGTTCAATGTCAATAACACTACGACCATTAATGAGATGCCTTTCGGTGATGGCGTTCTCGACGTTTGCGACGTTTGGACCACCTTCGTTCGTTCGCAATTCCCGAACTTGTATTGGTTCCAGCGCTTTTACACCAACGATACTGTCAACGGTAATTTTGGCCGCGTGGCCGAGGCGATTACCACTCAAACAAACGTGCCTTCCGGCGTTGCATCGCCGTCCGGTGGTTTCTCACTCAAATCCGCGATGAGCTCCAGCGGTCCCACGTCCATAACCAATACGCCCACGATCCACTTTGCTGCGGGAGATTATCTGGCATCTCCGGGCCAGACTCTTTCAATCCCCGTTAATGCCACAGTCTATGGCACGGCTCCACTTCGCATGTTGATGCTTAATGTTAACGTCACGCCCCTGGACGGTTCGCCCGCTTTGACGACGCCGATGACATTTTCACCAAACGCGCCGTTTAACAACTCAAGTATCTATAATGCCGGGCTTGGAACCAACACTACTGTCAATTGCGCGATAGCGTTCATCCCAACGACGTTCCCGATTTCCGATAGTGCAGATGTCACCGGTAGCAACGTAATCGGTTACCTGAACATTACCATCCCGGATAATGCCACCGCCTCGTCTGCCTACGCGCTGTCCTTTGCTCACGCCTCGGCCTCGCCGAACGGCCTGATTTCATTCCCCAAGACCACCTATACCGGCCTCATCACCTTGTCGAGCCGCTCCGCTTCAAGCTATAACGACGGCATCCCGGATTCCTGGCGCTTGCGCTACTTCGGCACCATTTACAACGAATTGTCCGTTTCCAATGCGGACGCCGATGGCACGGGTATGAACAACTGGCAGAAATATCTCGCCGGCCTCGATCCCACCGACCCAACATCCGTCCTGAAAGCGGGCACAGACCAGCCCATGGCGCAAAGCCCGCAGGACATGGTCCTTTACTGGCCCAGCGTCAATGGCCAGACGTACATCATCAAACGGTCGCCCACACTCTTCCCTGCACAGTGGACCGCCATCTCCACCAACATTGGCGATGGCACTTACATGGAAATACATGACACTTCCGGCGGAGCAAACCGCTACTACGAAGTCACAACGCCGTAAGCGGCCTCCGTAAAAGTCGTGAATAATTGGACAGGCTTCCGGCCTGTCCAATTTCTTTTGGAGTATGTCACTTCTGACAGGCAGTGATTGCCCGTTTACTTCGACCTGAGAAGCTTTTCAAACGCGGCCAGCGTCTCCGGACTCACGTGGTGCTCGATCCCTTCCGCGTCCAATTCCGCGGTTTTTTCGGAAATGCCGAGCGACCGCAAAAACGCCGCGACCGTTTCATGGCGTTTCTTGGATTCCTCCGCGAGCCTTTGTCCTGCGTCAGTCAGGAAGATGGCGCGGTACGGCTTTGTGTGCACGTAGCCGGCCTGTTGCAAGCGCGCCAGTGTGCGGTTCACCGTAACGTGTGTTACCCCTAGGCGGCGGGCAAGGTCGGTGAGCCGCGCTTCACCCACTGAAACGGACAGGTCAGAAATGGCTTCAACATAATCCTGCGCCACTTCCAGCGCCCGGTCCCGGCGCGAACGCCGCAACATTTCCGCCTGTTGCGCCGAAGGACGCACTTCAGACTGGGGCGCAATCGTTTTGCAGGCAGACCGTGGCACGCGCAAAAATTATGGAATTTCCAAACTTCGGTCGAGGGAATTTGTATTGTATTCAATTTGCTTTTCAATCGAACTGCATTGGGTTATTCCTGTTTCCATACGATGTCAACTCATCCAAAAGGGGAAAGTGTGTTTCGAGGCATTGGCGTTTCGGCCGGTGTCTGCCGGGGGAAAGTCCTCGTGTTGCATCGTGCCCGGCGAGTGATCGCGCGTCGTGAAGTTCCCGCCGAATCCGTCGCCGCCGAAGTCACCCGCTTCGAAAAAGCCCTTGCGCAGACGCGGCGCCAGATTTTGGAAGTTCAGCGCCAGGTCGTGCAGAAAATGGGCGCCAAAGAGGGCGATATTTTTGAAGCCCATTTGCTCATGCTCGAAGACCGGATGCTCGTGGATGAAGTGGTCCGCATGATCCGCGAGCAAAAGGTCGGGGCCGAGCACGCGTTTCACGAAATCTCCGAGCGCTATGTTGCCGCCCTCGATGCGATCGAAGACGAATATCTGCGCGAACGGGCAGGGGATATGCGCGATTTGACGGTTCGTGTTCTGGACAATCTACTCGAAGTCAGAAACGAGTTTGATTTGCGCCACCTCAACGAGCCGTGCATCCTCGTCAGCCACGATTTGAGCCCCTCCATGACGGCGCAACTGGACAAGAAATTTGTCCTGGGTTTCGCCACCGACATTGGCGGGCAAACCTCCCACACCGCCATCATGGCCAGGTCCCTGGGCATTCCGGCCGTTGTCGGTTTGCAAAACGTCAGCAACGAGCTCGAAACCGGCGATTACGCCCTGCTGGACGGCTACAACGGAAATGTCATCGTTAATCCTACCGACCAGTCCCTGTTTGAATACGGCCAGCTCGCGAAAATCAAGGCTTCACTCGAAGAAAAACTTCGGGAAATCAAAATGCAGCCCGCCGTCACGCTTGACGGCAAAAACATTCCGCTCTCGGCGAACATCGAAGACCAGAATGACATCGAAGCCGTTTTGGCCGGCGGCGCCGAAGGTGTGGGGCTGTTTCGCACGGAATTCCTGTTCATCAATCGCACGACCCTTCCTTCTGAAGAGGAGCAATTGGCCGTTTACCGGCAGGTCGCCGACGCGCTAAAGCCCGATCCGGTCATTATTCGCACCCTCGATTTGGGCGGCGATAAATTCGCGTCGCACCTCCAGCTCGCCAAAGAACTCAATCCATTCCTGGGTTGGCGTGCTATTCGTTTTTGTCTCGCGCAGCCTGAAATGTTTCGGGCGCAACTCCGCGCTATCCTGCGCGCCAGCATCCATGGAAACGTCAAGATGATGTATCCCATGATTTCAGGACTGGACGAATTGAAACAGGCCAATGCGCTCGTTGAAAAGTGCAAGGACGAATTGCGTGCCGAACAAATCCCGTTTGACGCCAGCCTGGAAATCGGCGTCATGATCGAAATTCCCTCTGCTGCGCTCGTTGCCGATACTCTGGCCCGGCACGCGAAGTTCTTCAGCATCGGCAGCAACGATTTAATCCAGTACACCCTCGCCGCCGACCGCACCAATGAAAAGGTTTCGCATCTGTACGAGCCTACGCACCCGGCCATCATCCGGCTCATCAAAGCCACCGTGGATGCGGCGCACAAACATGGGATTTGGACCGGCGTCTGCGGCGAAATCGCCGGCGACCCTGTCCTGGCGCCCCTTTTAATTGGGCTGGGCATTGATAAATTGAGTGCCGCGCCTTCTCTCATCGCCCCCGTCAAATACATTGTGCGCCGCCTGAAATTGTCCGAAGCCCAGAGCCTCGCCGAATTTGCCTGCCAATCCGAGTCCCCCGCTGAAATCCAGACCCGCTGTCAGCAATTGGCTCGCGATACCGCCCCCAGCCTCTTCGAAAAAAGTTGAGACCGATCCTGCCTCAACGCGGTTAAAAAGCTTTTTAGTGGAATCCCCTCGCAATTCCGGGCCGCGGGAATGCGCGCGGAAGCAAGCCAAACAGAAGCCCTAAAAGTTGGCGCTTTTCTTCTTTACAATAAATTTTACGATGAGGCGGCAGATCCCAATGCGAACGATCTCTATATCGCTACGGATACTCCCAACGGACGTTGATTTATGTCACATCGCAACCTGGTGCATTTAAACCTGCACAAAACAAACCCAGAACGTTATCGAGTCATTGCCGGTGGTAATGACTCCATGGATCTCTGGATCGACCCGACGCCTTTTGGCAACGATGTCAGCGTTCCTCCGCCCACGCTGACGACGACGGACGGGGCAAATATCGCCAATTTCAATGCGTTGATGCTCAATAGCCGAAAGACGCCAAACTATACGGCTACCGTGTTTTATGTGGATGAAATCCGGTTGGACGACACTTGGTCCAGCGTCACCCCATTGGCGAGCCCCGCTCCGGGGACTCTCTTTACCGTGACCGGCGGCGGGACAACGTGTCCGATCAGCCCTCCTCATGTTGGCTTAAGCGGCTCGGTAAGCACCAACGTTTTTTTGCTTTATAAGAATGAAGTTTTTAGCGGTGTTACGCTGACCGGGAGCGGCTCAGCCCTCGATTTTGGCACGCAATCCGTTCCAGGTCTTTACAGCGTGCTGGCCAGCAACGCGACCACGGCAGCCATCGGTTGGATGAGCAATAGTGTGGCCGTGGAGGCGATCCCGCCGCCTGTTATCCTGGCCGACCCAAACCCAGTGGTGACGGCCACAAATAATCGGGCCGAATTCAAGGTAGGCGTCTCCGGCTCGGGCTTCACTTATCAATGGTATCAAAACGGCGCTCCGATTTCGAACGGCACAAATATCACGGGTGCATTGACGAATGATTTGGTGATCTGGCCCGCCACTACCGCGAATACCGGCGATTACTATTGCGTGATTGGCAACTCCTGTGGCGATTCCTCCATCACCACTAACAACAGCCTGACGTTGGATGCGCCAAACATCCGGGTCTGGGCGGGCGACTCGTTCGGAATTAATACCTGGGCTGTGGGCGCGACCACCGTTCCCGAATTTACGGACGCTGGCAACAATGCCACCTATTTCAACGAGGGCGACAATGTCACCTTCAATGACACCTATATCGCCTCCCAGTTTAGTTCGACCATAGCCTTGAGCAATATTTTGACTCCCTCCTCCATAACCTACGACACGAGCCAGAGCCTGGCATGGGCCGGACCAGGATCGATAGCCGGTTCCGGTTCGTTGCTGGTAATCGGCTCCGGTGTTCTCAACCTAACCAATAATTCGGCCGGCAGCTTCGCAAACACCTATACGGGGGGTACGGTCATCAGCAACGGCACGGTGAATTTGCACAATAGTTGGACTGGTTTGGGAACCGGGCCGGTGACCGTGGCTGGCGGCACTCTCGGTGGCGGCCCCGCGAACGCCTCGGCACGTTTTCGGTCGGCGGCGTGGTGACCAATGGCGGCAATATCTTGATTCGCGTGAATAAATCGCTGGCACAATCGAATGACCTGATCTTCGTCACCGGCGGTATCATTACCAACACCGGCACTGGCACGGTGACAATTACCAACATCGGGGCAGATCCACTGGCGGTAGGTGACTGGTTCCAAATTTTCAGTGAAGCGGTGGGCAACGGCGCGGCGCTCAAGGTAGCTGGAGGCGGAGTAACCTGGAGAAGATAACTGGCGACGTGCTTAAAACCGGCTGCAAGCCTGTTACGCTTCAACACCGCAAACTTCCCCGCACCATTTTTCGACCCGGGATTTAATCATCTCGCGAATTTGGCGGGTGCGTTCCAATTTTTGTTCGTGAGTTCCCTGAATGGCTGAAGGGTCCGGAAAACCCCAATGCAGCCGTTTTGTAATTCCCGGAAAAACCGGGCATCGCTCCGCGCTCGTTTCGTCGCAAACGGTAATCACATATTCAAACATTTGACCCCATTTCAACATTTCAGAAACCGACTTGGTTTTGTTTTGCGAAATATCGATTCCGGCTTCCTGCATGGCTTCGACGACCACCGGATTCAAATTTCCCTGCTCAAGTCCGGCGCTGTGCGCCTCAATTTGCTCGCTGCAGATTTGGTTCAGGAACGCCTCCGCCATTTGGCTGCGGGCGCTGTTTTGAATACAGACAAACAGGACTTTTGATTTCATATTTCTAGCAGCAGCATTTATTCGCTTTGCTTTTTGGGGTTGGCTTAAATTGATAGGGCTTGTTCAGGTTGGGCGGGAGGCAGCGGTCCTCCGCCAGACAAGCCGTGTGTTTGACGCCGAGATGAATCATCAATGTGTCGCCATCTGGCTCGATCTTCTCGACAGGAAAATGCGAAATAAATGGGGCTTCATGCTCGATTTCAACCTCGGGATCTTCTTCATCGAAAAAGGATCCGGATTTTTCGAGGATGGCTGACAGCTTGCCCGCTGTCAGCCGATGATCCGTGTCATCCTGGAACCATGTTTGCAAACGACAGACCGTGTCGGTGCGGCGCGTTCCGCCGCAATCGACATACTTTTTATCAATTCGCGCGACTTCTGTGACATGGGCGTGCGGTGGTATTTTGCTGCCGGTCGGCAGAATAAAACGAATGTTTCGTGACGTGCTTTTTGACAATATTTTATTAAATTCAGACAGCTTCATAAGCTTTCGGGGTTGAAAGTTGACGACCGTACCAGCCGCGCGACTGGTTGCATATTTTGCAAACGGAAAGCATTACAGGCACTTCCACCAACACACCGACAACAGTTGCCAGCGCCGCCGGAGAGTCCGCCCCAAACAATGTAATGGCGACGGCGACGGCCAGTTCAAAAAAATTGCTGGCTCCGATGAGCGAACCCGGTGCGGCGACGTTATGCTCCACCCGCAGCATTCGCATGAGCAAATAAGTGATGCCGGAATTGAAATAAACTTGAATGATGATTGGCACGGCCAGAAGCAAGACCGCCAGCCAGCGGCTTGTCAGGTTTTTCGATTGAAAGGCAAAGATCAAAACCAGCGTCAGCAACAGCGCCGCAATCATCACCGGATGAAACTTCGGCAGAAAAGTCTTTTCATACCAATCTTTGCCGCGGAATTTGAGCAAAACCGCGCGCGTCAGCCACCCCGCCGTTAATGGGATAACGATGAACACAACAACGGAAGTAATCAGGACCTTGGCGGGGACAACGACGTGCGCAACGCCGCAGAGAAACATCACAATGGGCGCAAATGCCACCAGCATAATGAGGTCGTTTACTGCCACTTGAACCAGTGTATAGGCCGGGTCGCCGTCGGTGAGGTAGCTCCACACAAAGACCATGGCCGTGCAGGGCGCCGCAGCCAGGATGATGAGTCCCGCTGTGTAATTCCTGGCGATTTCAGGCTCCATCCATGCCGCGAAAACATGTTGCATGAAGAGCCAGCCGAGAAATGCCATGCTGAATGGCTTAACGAGCCAATTGACAAACAGGGTCACTGCCAACCCTTTCGGCTTTCGCGCGACACCGCCGATCGCGCCAAAATCCACCTTGAGCATCATCGGGTAAATCATCAGCCACAGCAGGATGCCGATGGGGATATTAACCTGTGAGCCTTGGCCGAATTGCATTTGGCTCAACCTCGTTGTGAGGGCGGGAAGCAATTTGCCCCCTAAAACTCCGACAACCATGCACAGAAAAACCCAAATTGTGAGGTAACGTTCGAAGAATGCGAGGCGTTTTGGCTTGCTCATTTGTTGCATGATTTGCCTCCAACTGCTTCTTCGACCCATTCGCATTCACAACCGATCTTCTTAAGGCGCTTCAAATCCTCGCGAAAAATCGGGTTGGTTTGCGCGCAATCCTGCAAACAGCGCAGTTGCAGGTCGAGTTCCGGCGGAGCCTTTTCGGGAAGCTGATAAATCATCCATTTTCCGTGACGCTGTGCCGTCACCAGTCCGTTTGCCCGTAAATAGGCAAGATGTTTTGAAACGGCAACTTGTGGCAATGTCAGGATGTCCTGAAAATGGCAAACGCAAAGCGGACCTTTCGTCAAAAGATACAGAATGCGAAGGCGCGTTTCATCGCACAAGCAACGGTAGATTTGCACAAGCTTCATATACCTGACTAAACATATACTTTATTAGGAATATGTTGTCAACTCCGGAATATTTTCATCAAACCGGGTCAGCAAAGACCGCCAGCGCTTAAAACCTGTGGGATGTTGAATCGTCTGGCTTTTTTATAAAAATTCGCGAAAATGCACGGGCTTTTCAACCGTCGTAGTGACGGTCAAATATGTGCGGAATTATCGGATACGTCGGAAAAAAGGCGGCATCGCCCATCCTTCTGGAGGGGCTTCGCCGGTTGGAATACCGCGGCTATGACAGTGCGGGTGTGGCCGTCCTGCACGAGGCCGTCCTGCTCATTCGCAAAAAGACCGGAAAAATTGACGCTGGCCTGGCAACCTTCCTCGATGCCAATCCAGCCTCGGGTAATCTCGGTATCGGTCACACACGCTGGGCGACCCACGGCGTCCCTTCCGATAGAAACTGTCACCCGCACGTGGACTTTTCCGGGCGCATCGCCGTTGTTCATAATGGCGTCGTTGAAAACTATGATGCCCTCAAGACCCGCCTGGCGAGCGAAGGTTATCAATTCAAATCCGATACCGATACCGAAGCCCTGGCGCATCTCATCGGCCATTATTACGAAAAAAGCAAAAGACGCGATGGCACGACGAATGGTGTCCTGACTCAGGCCGTCTGCCAGGCATTGCGCGACGTCATCGGGACCTACGGAATCGCCGTAGTTTGCGCCGATGAACCAGGCACGATTATTGGGGCGCGCCGCGGTTCGCCTCTCATCATCGGCATCGGCAAGGGCGAACATTTTCTGGCCAGCGACGCCAATGCCATTGTCGCGCACACCCGAAAAGTCGTTTATTTGAATGATTATGACGTGGCCACAGTAACGGCGAACCGTTTCGACGTTTTAAATCTCGGAGCGGACACCGCCAAAACTCAAATCACCCGCCTCGAATTCAGCCACGAGGATGCCGCGCGCGGCGACCATGCGCATTTCATGCTCAAGGAAATCTTCGAGCAGCCGCGAACGATTGAGAACGCGTTGCGCGGCCGCCTGGATTTCAAAAATGCCACGGCGAAGTTCGGCGGGTTGAATCTGAGCGATGACGAATTGCGGTCAATCAGCCGAATCATCATCGCCGCCAGCGGCACCAGTTGGCACGCGGCCCTGGTTGGCGAATATCTCATCGAGGAACTTGCCGGCATTCCCGTGGAAGTTGAATTTGCGCACGAGTTTTGCTATCGCAACGCGCCGCTTGAAAAGAACACTGTATTGCTCGCGCTTTCGCAATCAGGCGAAACCGCGGACACCCTGGCCGCGCTGCGCGAGGCCAGGCGGCGCGGACGCAAAGCCCTGGCCATCGTCAACGTGGTCGGCAGCGCTATCGCCCGCGAAGCCGATGGCGGTATTTACATGCACGCCGGCCCGGAAATCGCCGTGGCCTCAACCAAGGCATTCGTTTCGACGCTCGTCGTTTTGACGCTGCTCGCCGTTTACCTGGGCCGCATGCGAAACCTCGCCCGCGGCCCGGCTCTGCAGATCCTTCACGCGCTCGAATCGCTGCCCGCGCAGGTGGAACACATCCTCGCGCAATGCGGCCCGCTAAAAAAACTCGCCCGCAAATACGCCAAAGCTGGCGATTTCTTTTTTCTGGGACGTGGACGAATGTTTCCCATCGCGCTCGAAGGCGCGCTCAAACTCAAGGAAATCTCTTACGTCCATGCCGAAGGCTATTCCGCTGCAGAAATGAAACACGGACCGATTGCGCTGATTGATGCGAAAACCCCCACGGTTTTTCTCACGCCGCGGGATGCGATGTATGAAAAGGCCGTCGCAAACCTGTCCATGATTCGCGCGCGCAAAGGCCCGGTCATCGCGCTGGCCACCGAAGGCGACCGGCAAATCAGGAAAGTAGCCGACGACGTAATCTATCTGCCGCAAACAGCCGAACAGCTTTATCCAATCCTTGCATCTGTGCCGCTGCAATTGCTCGCATACTATATCGCCCTGAAGCGAGGTTGTGATGTGGACAAGCCCCGGAATTTGGCCAAGAGCGTGACGGTGGAGTGATTTTGGATTTGCGATGTGCGGCAGTGGTCTTTTTATATCCGGAGGGATTAGTGGAAATATCCCGGTGTTTTAACGCCGGGACGGGGTTAAGAAGAGCACAAGTCCCGGAGGGGCGGCTGGATTTTGCCCGACAGATCGGTGCCATAAGTAACGTTCTTCGCATTCGATTCGATTTTTTTCAAATATGGTTGTATTTCCTTGGGATTTGGGAAAATTATGGATTTAATGTTTCAAACTTGAGACCCATGAAAATTGCTGTTGAGATTTCGGATTATTGTTTTCCCCCAACAGGAAGAAAGGATCTAAATCAGAGTTTGAATGTTAAATTGTAGAAGATGCAACCCATAGGCTCTATTTCGCCTGGTATCCGTGGGCGGTGGGCCTGGATTCTCTCATATATCTGGTCAACAAACGAGTCAATATTTTATGTTGGCCTCACAAGGGATAAAATTATTCAATGCACAATTGAACAGACGATCTTGATTTCTTGCCTTTTAGATTTTCACGACAGGCGTGTGGGGACTGTGGGGCACGGTGACGACTTCATAATTCTGACTCCGCGTTACCAAAGAAAACTGTAAATCCGACGCTGGATCTGGCGAGGATAACTCATTTATCTCCTCAATCCATTCCTTCCAACGCCTTGGGCTTGCGCTTGAACGGATATTTAAACTGCGACAAATACCCGAGCGGAACCGGATGGCCCGGCAAGCCATATTCGGCTGGCCATCGGTCCTTTGGCAAATGGTATGTTCCAAAGATCCAGTCTAGGAATGGAAAATGAATCGAGAAATTGACGTCCACCGATTCCTGCTCAATCCCGTGGTGCCAATGATGAAATCTCGGCGTCACCAGAATTTTTTCAATCAGAGGAAATCGCCAGCCCAGATTCGCATGAACAAACGTCGAGTACAGATAAACCATAAAGACGTATGTGTTCATCGCAGCTGCGCTGAAACCAAGGACATACATGGGAATCACGGTCATGCTTCGCAGCGCCAGAATTTCCAGAAAATGCATTCGCGCCCCGGCCATCCAATCCATTTTGCGCGCCGAATGATGAACCGAATGAAATTTCCACAGCCAGGGCACCCAATGAAACGCGCGATGGACCCAGTATTGCACGAAGTCCGTCAGCAGCATGATTACCACAAATTGCAGGGCAAACGGGAGCTTAACCACCCATGCACGCACTCCTGTCAACGGTTCGAACGCCAGAATCGATTTCGCCGGTAAAAACGTCAGAAACGTCAACACCTGCACCATCAGGCTGCTGACCAGGTAATAAAACAAATCCTCCCGCCATTCTTCCCGGAATATTGGTTGCTCGTCTTTGTGCGCGAAAATCCGTTCCAATGGAATGAACAAAAACCCGGTGAACAGGACATTCAGGACAAAAAAATCCACACCAAAAAACAGCGGCATGTGGCCCGATATCGCGGCTGTTGCCTGCGAGCCTCCAATCAACGCGGCGCAAAGCGTGACCGCCACGCCACACGTCCCCAGTGTCCGTTCCCGCCGCAGGACCAGGCTCAGCGCCGACAGGGCAAAGGCCGCGATGAGAATGAAATGAATGGCGATGCGATACCATGGATTGTCCCGTAGCGTCTGAGTTTGTGGAATCGCGAATATCCCCGGAGCAATCAGCGATATCACCAGCAACAATCCCGCGACGCCCAGCACCAGCCCGAGGACGCCGCTAATCCAGCCGCTGCCGAACCGCCGCAATGTCGGCGGCGCTTCCAGTTCGCCCCGGAGTTTCATTCGCGCATCTTCAATTTTGCTCATTGCCTGTGACTGATTGGTTATAGGGTGCATTTGCGGCGTGATATTAGTCAAGTATTCCCGTACACACCCCCCACTGGAAAGCCCATCCCGTTTACACACCCGGTCCCGCCTTCAAAATTCTCAAATTCCCCAATAAAACTGGGCCTTTTATGACCGTGCTCACCCGATTTTCCAGGCCCGTTTACACGTTTACTCACATATACACAGAAAATATGAAACGGGCCTCCTCGCCCTTCAGAGGCTTCTCGCCGGTCGTGCCGCCACTACCTTCACTCGTTCATTACGACCTGAATATCACCCCTTCGCGATGGAACATCTTCACCGTCGCCGCCAGCGCAATGCCCGCATACACACAGGCAGATCCAAAAATGAGCAGAATGTAGTTCCAATGCCAAATGCCCCCCAGCATTTCGCGGCACGCGAGGCTGACATTCATTAACGGCACCAGGGCGAGTTTGGCGGTCAGTTCCGTCCCGGGCAGGATGGCGGGCAGTGTCGGCAGGATCAGCATCACCATTAATGGTCCCGCATAACTTTGCGCTTCGCGGAAACTTTTCGAGAACAGGCCGACCATTAACATCAGCGCCGATAGCATCACGGCTACCGGCAGCAACATCACAAATACACCCGCCAGACCCGTAATATCAATTGTCGAAATGCTTAATATCAATTGCGGCGGCAACGAGCGCGCGAAAAGCTTCATCCCCAGTTCGAACGTTGCGCAAAGGCTTGATAACGAGAGAATGACCGTGGCAATGGAGATGGTGATAACTGTCAGAAACTTTCCCAACACCAGGTTGATCCGCGCCACCGGACAACAGAGGATCGTTTCCATCGTTCCGCGCTCTTTTTCGCCAGCCGTGACGTCAATCGCCGGATACATCGCTCCCAAGAAACACATGACGATGAAGATGTAGGGCAGGAATCCGCCGATCAGGCAGCCGGCGACTTGTGCGGGTGGCGCGACATTCTGACGCCGAATCGCGAAGGGCTCCAGGATTTCCATCGGCACTTTCCGGATTTTCAGTCGTTCCCGAACAGTGGTGTCGCTTAGTTTTCTAAAAAAGGCATTCAGTTTTTCCGCCGCGACTTCCGAGCCAACATCCGTCTCATAATTATAGATGTTTACTTCGACTTTTTCTCCGCGCCGGACCCTCGCATCAAAGTCCGGCGGTAGGCTGACCGCGGCCCGCACCTGTTTTTGCACAATCTGGTTTGTAAAATCATCCGTGGCCGGAACGATCCTGAAGGCCCCGCTTGCGCGCAATGCCGAAAGGACATTCGGTGAAGTGTCACCGCCGATAATCATCACTTGCGGCATTTCACTCCGCGCTTTCGCCACGGTCTTAAGCATCAATCCGCAAATGCCGAATATCAGCAACGGTATGCCCAGTGTCGGGATCACGATCATGGAAATGATGGTGCGATAATCCCGCAGGGAGTCGCGCATCTCCTTGACATAGATCGTTTGAATAGCGCGCCGGTTCACAACGTAACCTCCATCGACCGGATAAAAATATCCTCCAGGTCCGTTGCCCGAAATCGCTCTCTTAGTTGTTCCAGCGTGCCTTCCGCCCGCAAACGGCCGTCATGAATAATGCCGATCCGGTCGCACAACTTTTCCGCTTCACTCATTACGTGCGTCGAAAGTATCACCGTCTTGCCCTGCTGCCGGCAGTCCCGGATGAACTGCACGATCGTGCGCGCAGTCATCATGTCCAGGCCTGCTGTCGGCTCATCAAAAATCATTACCGGCGGATCATGAACCAGGGTTCGAACGATGGATACCTTCTGTTTCATCCCGGTGGACAATCTGTCGCAACGCCGGTTTTCAAATCCGCCCATTTCCAGCCTGGAAAATAATTCATTAACGCGGCTTAGCAAGGTGTCCTCGCTGACCCCATAGAGCCTTCCAAAATACTCAGCCGTTTCCCGCGCCGTCAACCGGCCATACAGCGCCGTGCCGCTCGAAATAAATCCAATTCGCGCTCGAACGCTGTCCGGCTCGCGTGCAATATCATATCCCGCGACTGACGCCGTTCCGGAACTTGGCTTGAGCAACGTTGCCAGCATCCGCAAGGTCGTCGTCTTGCCCGCGCCGTTGGCGCCCAATAACCCATATATTTGCCCCGGCCCGCACCGAAATTGAACGGCATCCACCGCGCGAACTGTCGTTCGTTTCCGGTCGCGAAACAGTTTGGTCAGTTGGTGCGCTTCGATCACAATCAATTGACCGGGCCCGCCACGGTCTGCGCCCATTGAATGGAAGTATTGACCCCGGCGCAAGCCCTGCCTCGATACGAACAAGTCATTTCATTCTCGTTTCTGTCTTGCACCCCTCGAATCCTCAGATTTCTCAATAAAACTGCACTTTTTCCCTCGGTTTTCGTTTCGTTTCCTCGTTGCATTCCCTGGGCCCAAAAAATGTGTCAGGGTCCCGCGCCTTCGACGAGTAGAGATGTTCTTCAAACCACCCAAAATATTTTTAAAAAACCGCTTGCATTCGTTTTCAGCGCTGATATTGTATCCGCTCCGTTTCCCCTAAAAGGAGCGGACAGCATGTTTGCAGACCGATAACCGAATGCTCCACACAGGAGCCGGGATTGATGGCCTGCCAACTCTCAAAGTTGCTGATAAAACTTTTATTTATGCCAGTTAAAACATTTAGACCGCTGACGCCGTCGACGCGATACATCACGATCGCGGACTATAGCGATATTACCAAGACCAAGCCGGAAAAATCGCTTGTCGAGATTCGCAAGAAGACAGGCGGGCGCAATCATTACGGCCGCGTCACCGCTCGCGGCATCGGCGGCGGCAATAAGCAGAAAATCCGTATCGTCGATTTCAAGCGCAATAAACACGGCGTGGAAGCCACTGTGGCCGCGATCGAATACGATCCCATGCGTTCAGCCCGCCTGGCTCTGCTCCAATACACCGACGGCGAAAAGCGTTATATTATCGCCCCAACAGGAGTAGTAGTGGGCAAAAAAATTTCCAGCGGTCCGTCAGCGCCTCCCGAAGTTGGCAATGCTCTTCCGCTCAAGTCCATACCCGTCGGCCTTTCCATTCATAATATTGAATTGGCGCCCGGTCGCGGCGGCCAAATGGTTCGCTCAGCCGGCGGCGCGGCTACTTTGATGTCGCGTGATGCAGGCTATGCCCAAATCCGTTTGCCTTCTGGCGAAATCCGCCGCATCAACGAGGAATGCTACGCGACCATCGGCCAGGTCGGAAACACGGAGCATGAAAACGTCATTTTAGGCAAAGCAGGCCGTTCCCGGCATCGCGGCATCCGGCCCATTAACCGCGGTGTGACACGCAATCCCGTGGACCATCCCAACGGCGGTGGCGCAGGCAAATCCAAATCCGGCGGCGGCTGGCAGCAGTTGATGTCTCCGTGGGGTAAAATTGCCAAAGGCGGAAAAACCCGTCCGAAATATAAATATTCAAATCGATTTATTGTGGTCCGTCGCAATGGACTGCCAATTAAGACAAAATAGTTATGGGACGCTCGATTAAAAAAGGTTCATTTGTAGATTACCACCTCCAGGGTAAAATCCAGAAGGCCAAAGATGCCAAGTCCAAGTCGCCCATCAAGACCTGGTCCCGCCGCTCGATGATTACGCCGGATTTCGTAGGACTCACTTTTAACGTCCACAACGGCAAGATTTTTAACCCGGTCTTCGTGACCGAAAACATGGTGGGCCATCGGCTCGGGGAATTTTCACTCACGCGCACCTTCAAGAAACACGGAGCGCACACAGCCAAGGCGGAGGCCAAGTAATCTTATGGAAGTTTTCGCAATTACCAAAAATATTCCCATGTCCGCGCAGAAGATGCGCGAAGTGGTGCGGCAGATCCAGGGCTTGCCCGCGCTTCAGGCGCAAGCGGTCCTGGCCGTCGTGCCGCGCAAGGGCGCTCGCGTCGTTTCCAAGACCCTCAAATCCGCTATCGCCAATGCCGAAAACAACAACAAGCTCAGGCCCGAGAGTTTGACGATCAAGGAAGCAGTCGCCGGAACGGCCATGAGCATCAAGCGGTTCACCCCCAAGGCGCGCGGTTCGGCCGGTCCTATCATCAAACGCCGTTGCCACGTAAAAATCACTTTGTCCGACGAATAATTATGGGCCAAAAAACAAATCCAATCGGTCTGCGCGTTGCCGTCAACAAGGACTGGCGTTCCAAGTGGTTTGCCGCAAAGAAAGATTTCGGCCAATTGCTCACTGAAGACCGCGAAATCCGTGAGTTGCTCAAGAAAAAGCTGGAAACGGCCTCCGTGCCGCAGATTAAGATCGAGCGCGCCACCAACCGTTGCCGCGTCACGATTTTGACCGCCCGGCCAGGCGTCGTCATCGGCCGCAAGGGCGCAGAAATCGACAAGCTCAAGGAAGAGCTCAGCCGCAAGACCGGCAAGGAAGTGTACGTGGACATCGTCGAAGTCAAGACCCCGGAACTCGATGCCCAGCTCGTGGCCGAAAACATCGCCCTCCAACTGGAACGGCGCGTGTCGTTCCGCCGGGCCATGAAAAAGGCCCTGCAAACGGCGAAGGATTTTGGAGCCGAAGGCATCAAAGTGCGCGCGGCGGGCCGTTTGGGCGGCGCTGAACTGGCGCGTGTGGAACAATATCATTGGGGCCGCGTGCCGCTTCACACGCTCCGCGCGAACATCGATTACGGGTTCGCCGAGGCGTTTACCGTCTATGGCAAGCTCGGCATTAAATGCTGGATTTGCCGCGGCGAAAACAAACCGCAGAAAAAACAGGAACCGCGTCCGGTGGAAACACCGATTCCGGTGTCGGCCTGATTTGATTTTTAAGATTTTATGCCATTACAACCGGCAAGAGTTAAGTATCGCAAAATGCACCGCGGCAGCCGCAAGGGCACCGCGCGCAGCGGCAATACCGTTGCGTTCGGCGAGTATGGATTGATGGCCCTTGAACGCTGCTGGATGGATACCAAGCAGATCGAGGCCGCCCGCGTCGCCATTGCCCGCAATATGAAACGGCACGGCAAAATGTGGATCCGCATTTTCCCGCAAAAATCCTTTACCAAGAAGCCGCTGGAAACCCGAATGGGCAAAGGCAAAGCGCCCCTGGAATCCTGGGTGGCCGTCATTC
>DASYYL010000147.1:0-3156 GCA_035933915.1 Verrucomicrobiia bacterium | reverse complement strand
TCCCCCGACCGGCTACTGCTAGACCAGCCGGACTATGCGTTGCTGCTCGCCTGGAATTTTGCACCGGAAATTCTTGGCCGCGAATCCGAATTCCAGAAACGAGGCGGACGTTTCATCGTCCCGATTCCTGAACCCAAAATCGTCCCTTATCCGGCGTAATCCCCACGACCAGACTCTTTGAACCCTGCCCTGACACCCCTCATTAGAACCGGGCAGAGGGTGAACGAGCTGAAATGGCCCGACGTTTTTTAGCGCGCGACTGATCTTTATCTCAGCGGCCCGGGCAAGCGCGGGCTTACCGGATTCTAATCCGCCAGGTTTTGTCCCGGCGAAAGTCACACTGACCGTTTTCGGTAGAGCTTTTTATCAGCCAAGGGCGGCTTGCCAAGTACGAGGACGGTTTATCCTTTACTCCGAGACAAATGGATTCACCGCGCACCCGTTTAAAAAAATCATCAGCCATTTGGGGGGTAATTCGGGTGTCGGCCTGTCCTGCCGCACAAGCCGTCCATGAGGCCTCGAATCACGGCTTGAAGTTTCGGCCCGTGCCCCTTTTCCAGGAAGGTGATGCGTCCGAATTCCAACACGAGCCAGGCGGCATCGCACAATACCCAATAGGGAGAGGTGGTCACATAACGGCGATAAAGCAACAGGCGGTTTCGGATGTTGTAATAATACCGCCACGCCGTGTGAATGCGGAACGAGAGCAGATAACCTAACAGGTTCCTGGTTTGTTTTGTGCCCAGTTCATGCTCCAGAACAACCTGTGTCGCTTTCAAGATTTTGAACCCGTGTTTTCGCATTCGCAAGCAGAAATCTGCGTCCACATAATCGATAAACAGTTCATCGTCATAAAAACCCACCGGCTCAAAAACTTCTGCCCGGATCAGACTGCCGGAAGTGATCGCCGCCGGGACAAAAGAAAACAGCGGCTCTTCCGTGTTTACCGGTTGCGTCGGAGAAGTCGATCCGACCGACCATTTGCCGGGAGTGACCATTCCGACTTTCTCCGTGGCCGGACACGCCTGGTAGGTCCGGACCAATTCCTGGAAAAAATGATCAGGGATGGCGCTGTCCTGATCAAACGTCGCCACCCATTGGTAACCGGCCCGCAAGGCTTGACGGATACCGATATTCAGTGCCGTGGCGATGCCCAAATTTGCCCCGTTCCGGATAAGTTGAATTCCGGCCAGGTTGCCGGCAGCTTCGACCACTTTTGCGGACGGACCATCCGAACCGTTGTCCACCACGATCACTGTCGGCACCTGGCTGATAATTCCGCGCAGATTTTCCAACAACGCGCCATTCGGGCGATAAGTGACGACCACGGCTGTAATCAGCGGCAACTCATTGAAGGTGGCTTTGCTCGACATTTCACTTTTGGCAAATCAGCACCGCCTCTTCTCCGCACTCCGGATTCTGGCGCAACAGCCATGCTTCTTTATACTGAAGTAACATGCTGCGAAGTCCGCGCAAGAAGTTCAACTGAATTTTCATTTGGTAAAAGGATTCGTTTGCTTTGGCCTGCTCAAATCCAAAGCTGATAGCGATAAGACCATCGGCGTGAGCCGCTGAAGTGCTGGCTTTCATGGCATTGAATCCAGCTTGGCGAGCACACTCCTGTAGAGCAGACAGCGAAAAGATGCGTAGGTGCCGAGGAGAATCCAAACCGGACCAACAATCTTGAAATCTCTTGTGGCCAAAGCTTCGAATGTTTGGAGTCGTCACAACAAGCCTGCCAGCCCTTTTTAAGATTCGGCGGGACTCGACCAGCAACCCAACCGGATCTGGAACATGTTCAATGACATGGCTCATGGTAATAGCATCAAACGAATTACTCGGAAATTGCGCCCCTGAAAGGCCGGTGCTCAGAAAGGTTAAATCATCATGATATCGAGCACGTGCATTTTCGATCGCCTTGGAATCAAAGTCTATGCCAGTCACAGACCAGCCAAGTTTGTGCATCCGATATGCAAAACTTCCTTCACCGCACCCCACATCCAGCAATTTACCCGGTTTCATATCCTCGAGAAACATGCGCTGAATTTGGTATTTAGCTTTATTTAATCCCAAATACACAGATGGAAGATAGGTTGCCAGCCTGTAGCCCGTATAGAAAAGTGAATACAACGGAACTATTAACCAACGCTTAGAAGTGCTTTTGCCATGTGTATAATAGTTGGTGTAAAACTTCGGAATATCAGACTCAACTGGACCAGGGTCTGGCCAGCACAAACCGCAGTCAGGATTGGCACATTGTTTAATAGGCCAGTTACCCTGAACTGCGGACATTCTGTCTTGCATATAAGGATGCAGGACATTGCCTTTGTTACCGCACAGTGGACACAAGGGACTAGGAACCGTTCGGATTTCAATCTGGGGCACGCTCATTGCATCTTGATGTTTGTGAAATGAGGGACATTTTCATAGATTGCGGCGAGAAGTCGAGCATTAATTCCTGTACCGCGAAATGTTGTTAGAATCGTCTTTACGGATGTTGATTAGCCCGGTAAGTTTATGCAAATTCTAATTTGCGTAGAATTCTGACGAACTATGCCGACCGCCATGCCGTCCAAGACCCGATCCAGGCGTTGGGATTCCTTTCTGATCATTACATGCCTGCTGGTCCTCATGTTGGGGATGCTTTTTTATCAAAGCTTCGTTCCCGGCAGAGTCGTTTTTTCCAACGACGGCCCGTTGTGCGGATCAGTCGAAGCAGCAAACCAGTTACCCCAAATTTTTGCGGGCGCGTGGCTGGACCTCAATTCCATTGGCTCGAACGGTGGCATGGCCACTCCTTCCATCAGCACACTGCTGCGTCTTGTCACCGGCGCGGTCGGCTACGCCAAATTCCTCGCGCCCGTTGCCCTGTTGATTCTCGGAATCGGCGCCTGGGCCTTTTTCCGGCAGTTAAAACTCGCACCCTTGGCAGCCATTTTGGGAGCTTTGGCTGCGGCGCTGACTTCCACGTTTTTTTCGGACGCCTGCTGGGGCGCGGCTGCGCATCAAATTGCTTTTGGCATGGATTTTCTGGCACTGGCCTTAATTGCCTCCAACTCACCGGCCACACCGTGGTTTGTTCGTTGGGTGCGGCTCGCCCTGGCCGGATTTGCCGTAGGAATCAATGTGGTTGAAGCGGCGGACATTGGCGCTATT
>DASYYL010000114.1:0-3668 GCA_035933915.1 Verrucomicrobiia bacterium | reverse complement strand
CAGGGCGATTCCCTTGACTCGGACGACACTTGTATTGCCGAACCCAAACATTTTGCGGCGCACGGTTCTCCCGAAAGCGGGCTGAACACCTCACCGGTTCATGCTGGCGAGAGGGAAGTCCGCAGCATCATGCTTAAGTCCTTTGAACCGGCAGTCCGCGAAGGCCACGCCATGGGCATCATGGCGGCGTACAACGATATTGACGGTATTCCCTGCACGGCCAATCCATGGTTGCTTAACACGGTTTTAAAGAGGGAATGGGGATGTCAGGGTTTTGTGTTGTCGGATTTGGGGGCCATCCGGCGGCTTTACGACGTGCATCACGTGGCCGCTTCGCCGGCGGATGCCGTGTGTCTGGCCATAAATTCGGGCGTGAACATGCAATTTTACGATTTCGATCATGCAACCTTCCAAAACGCAATCATTGATGGCGTGAAAAGCGGCAAGATTTCTTCCGCAACCCTTGACGAGGTAGTTTCACGTGTTCAACGCGTCAAATTTTTACTCGGATTGTTTGATCATCCGTTTGTGGACGAATCACTGGACCAATGCGTCCGGCGTTCACCGGAGCATCTCGCTCTATCGTTGGAAGTAGCTCGTCAATCGATGTGCCTGCTCAAAAATCAAAACCACCTTTTACCGCTGAAAAAGGACCTTGCTTGCGTTGCCGTAATCGGCCCCAATGCGAATATTGACCGGCTTGGCGATTACGCGGATGCTACCAAGGAAAGTCCGCAGGAAGGGATGCTCGAACAAATCAAGAAACTGGTTTCCCCTCAAACTAAAATTCTTTACGCCGATGGGAGTGATATTGCCGCTGCCGTGGCTCAAGCCAAGAAATCCAGGGTCGTTATCATGGGGTTGGGCGAATGGCACGGCATTTCGGGCGAAGGTTTTGATCGCTCTCATTTCGGACTTCCTGGAAACCAGGAAGCCACTTTGAAAGCGGTGGTTGGAACCGGCATTCCCGTCGTGCTAGTGCTGCAAAATGGACGGGCACTGGCAATTCCCTGGGCGGCGGCGCACGTTCCGGCGATTCTCGAGGCGTGGTATCCCGGTGAATTTGGCGGACGCGCCGTCGCCGAAACGCTTTTTGGCGACAACAATCCTGCCGGCCGATTGACCGTTTCCTTCCCCAAAAGCATCGGGCAGTTGCCGGTGTATTACAACCATTCTCCATCCAAGGGAGTGCGCTATGTTGACAGCGACGATGCTCCCCAGTTTGTTTTTGGCTCTGGGTTAAGCTACACGACTTTCAAATACGACCATTTGACGGTCACGCCGCCGGAACGGGCGGGCGGTGATGTGCTCGTGTCATTTGATTTAAGCAACATTGGCAAGCGCCCCGGTGATGAAGTAGCGCAACTTTACGTGAGGCAGATGGTCGCCAGCGTAATCACGCCTGTCAAAGCCTTGAAGGGATTATTGCGCGTTCATTTGCAGCCGGGAGAATCGAAACATGTCACGTTCCATTTAAAACAGGCTGATCTCGCGGTTTGGGACGCCCGGCAGGAATGGAAAGTCGAATCGGGCGAATATATCGTGGTGGTGGGGGGTAATTCGCTCGCGGAGTTATCCGCGGAGTTCACTTTGGAAAAACCACAACTGGCACCGGAATAATTTTTCTACGGAGCGTTTACAGGCACGATTACCACATCCTTGGCCCTGGCTTCAGGAACCACTTTCAGATATGTAACCTTGCCATCTTCAACGTGGCCTTCCACGGTGGTTTGTAAGGGAGCGTGAAGTTTAAAGTCTGCCGTCCAGTTGGCAGGCCATGCCGGCAAAAGCTGGATACGTTTGCCATCACATTGCATTAACATCATCTGTAGCGTGACCATGCCGGATCCGCCGTCGTCGAGGTCTGGTATCCAGTCGCCACCCGCTTTCCAAAACCAGCGAAACCGTTGGTCGCCATAATCGGTGAACTCGCTGATGGCAACGTTCTGTGCCTCGCGGGTCAGTCCAAGAATCGCCGCCTCCGTGCCGTCCTGCCCCCAGCACGTCTTTCCTTGAAAGAGCCGTGCGGCAAAGGTGTCCCGCGCCAGCTTCAAACCAGGTTTGCCCACACCGAACAAACGATAAGGAAAGGCAACGTAAAGCTCCGGATTTTCCACGTTGCGGGTTTCACCGTATTTTTGAGCAGGAAGAATAATAGTCGTGCCATTGGGGTCGCCGACGCCGAAACGAGGCAGCTTTCCGTTGGCGGTTTTGCATAACGGAATGGCAGGCAGTTCCTTCAGGATTTTGGTCCAGTGTTCACGTTGTGCCGGCGAGTTCAACGCGCGCGGCAACGCCAAAAGCCGGGGTAAAACGTCGTCCAGCCCCGCGATGTCGGGCGTGGGATTTGCCGCGTCGAGTTGATATGTTTCCAAGGATTGCGTGGGCGCCATTCGGATTTTCCCGTCGGCGCCACATGGCCAGTGTTCGCCGTAATAAGTGACAATAGCGTCGGCAAAAGGAACGATGTCCCGGCGAGCAAAATCCGCGTCTTGCGTAATATCATATTCGTCCAGCATTTGCGCGATAACTTCCAGCGTGCCCTGAATGTGATAACGCTGCCAGCGGCTTTGCAACTCGGTGGTCGGATTGTCCCAGCCGAAATCGTTCAAATTTGGCAAGCCCCAGAACAGCATTGTTTCGGGCAACGAAGCGCCGGCGTGATGAAAATAAATCCGCGTACGGTCCTTGGCGAGCGGCAAGGCATCCACATACATGGCAAACCACGGCTTGAGCAAATCGAAGTCACCCGTTGCCACCAGCGGCCAGTAAAGGAGGCGGTTGTTTTGATTCCAATAGCTGTTGCCCCATCTCCGGTAATCGGCATTGTGATTGCGGTCGGCAGAGTCCGTGTCCGGCGGCATTTCATGCCCGACGGCAAAAAGGCCGCCGTTGAATTTTACCGGCAGCGCGCCGCGGGAAGAACAAGCCATCATATAACGTTGCATGATGTAACCCTGTGATACCTCCGTGGCATCATCGGCACCGGTGACGTGAATCCAGCTCCGATTCCAAAAACTATTCCACCATTCCCAATGCGCCCGCCAGACACCCTCCAGGTTCATCCTCTCCATTGTGTTAACCAGGGAACTGAGGTTATCGTGCCATGCCTGTGGCGAGGCGGCCGGTGTTTCAGTAAGGGCAACTAAATCCAGCCGGAAATTCCGTGCCGCCGCAGATTTCAAAGTGTGATCATCCACGGTGGTCAATCCCGGTCCGGTCAGCGCCGCCCCAAAACAGCGGTGCAGCAAGGCGTCCGGATATTTTTTAAGCAGCGATTCTAGGTGTTCCTGCTCAAAAACCAACGGATAAATGCTGGCGGAATTAAAATGACACCAGACAATGCGGTTCGGTTGGTCGGGAAAAACGGTATCTGCCTCAAAATCGATCGGGACATTGTGGTTGCCAAATTCAAACAGGCCGCCTTTGTCCGGTGATGGCTGATCGTAGGGGTGAGTCTCGGTGCGCCACAACTCCAATCTCGCTTGCAACACCGCGGGGTGTGCCAGTTTCGCCTGAATGTGGATTACTGGATGGTTCACGTCCACCCAAAACCGCAATTTGTTTGCGCCGCTCTTGATTTCAATGGTGCCGTCTTCCAGTTTCAACACCTGCGTGAAATTCGTTGCACCTACAAAAGGATTCGGCGTCAACTGAACGCGCACGCG
>DASYYL010000250.1:0-14549 GCA_035933915.1 Verrucomicrobiia bacterium | reverse complement strand
GGGTTGGTCGGGGAACGGGCTATAAAAGCCGGATGTAGATTCTAAATTGGTTGCCAGAGTAGCTCAGGGGTAGAGCAGAGGACTCATAAGCCTTTGGTCGGGGGTTCAATTCCCTCCTCTGGCACCAGTCTTCGCCCGAAGTTTGAAGCCACGGTGATGTTGACCGCTTTGGTTGAAGAAGGCTGAATTAGGTTTAACGACCTTGAAAGTCAATCACTTGCAGACCAAAACAGCGAGAACAGGTGTTCGGTTTTGAGGAGTGGTGTTCGGTTTAGGATTTCCAACTTTCTAGCGGCATAAACTGTTGATGATAAGGGAATGGAAATCGCAAACCGAACAGAATCACCGTGGACGAAAGGGGGTGGAACCTGGAACCGCCTTTTGGGTCATTGCAGGCGGGCTGCATCTCTTCTGCGGCTGGGGTGCGCGGCTTCAAAAGCGGCATTCAGAAAGGGAATGATGGCTGGATGGAAGCGATATTCACCCTTCAAACGCCCGACAAAGTCCGGTGGGATCGTGCCGCTCTTGCGCCAGCGATAGGCGCTGTCTTCATTGAGGAAAAATTCGGCGGCCAACTGTTTTGCTGATAACCATTGCTCAATTGGCACTTCGGGCAATCCCTGCATAGCGGCAATCGTAAACCAAGACTGCGGAGTGTTTCAATCAAAGAAAATGCGCCGGCCAGTGAGGACCGGCCGGCGCGAGAGGAGCTTTGGATTCAGGCGGCAATTTTCGGGCGGAAGGGCACGGCGGCAGGCACGGCGCCACCAGAAAGGCGACTCAGACTTGCGATGGTTTCCCTCACTACACATTGCCACTTGGATAATTCACCACGCCGCATGTTGGTCAACTCCGTTTCAATCGCGCTTTCGCGCTCAACGTCCTGCTCGGCCAACGCCATCGCTTGGGCGAGCGCCAGTCTTTTCCTGCCACTGATTGTTGGCAGAATTGAATCAAAAATTCCTTGCTGCAAATTTTCGAGAAAGAGGCATACACGAAACAACAATTGCTTGTCAGTGTAGGGGAAAAAACCGTGCACACCAGGCAGGTCGAGCAACAACGGTTCTCGCCGGTATTCTTCTTCATCAAGAACGTTAAGGTCGTGTGGCGTTGCCTTTAGGCCATTCCATCGCAGACGCGCCACAACCGCACGCACCGCGGTGAGAACGCCTTGGGCCTCCTGCCAAATCCACGTCTTGCCGGATTCAGCCAGTTTTTGGGCCAAAACAAGCAATTCTTCATCATAGTCCGTGATGACCATACATACGAAATCTAAAACTTGTTCATCTGAAAACTCATAGCGATTACGGAGGTCGTCAGAGCAATCTTCCAAATTCAAGTTTGCGCGCCGCTCGCGCGCCAGGCTTTCGTTGGCCCATTTGAGTTCCAATTCTCGCTTCACCGGATTGCCGGAAAAGATGCACTTGCCAGCAAGGAATTCCTCGCCGCTCTTATATTTCAAGTGTTTATTAAGCCATTTGACAGCTTCCTCATAACTGACTTTGCGTTCGCCACGGCCTCGGTAGGGGTGCGGAACTAGCCAGAGTTCATGTTCTTCGGCGTTCCACAAGTCATCGCCTTCCCAACTCACTACCATATTTCCATTTTGAAGGAATGCCGGTAGCGGGACGCTCCCGTTTTGGTCCACAGGTGGCGTAACTGGTTTTGACTCGCCACGTTCTGTAGTATTGCTTTGGTGATTGCGACGGCCCGGAATCCTGCCTTGAAGCGCAGGATGACCGGTGCTATTCTTTGTACGGACTCGATTTGAGGTTGTCATATTTCATTGATCTCCTGGAATTGGGTCTTCGCTCTGGTTGTGGTAACGCACAGCCAGGGCTTTTATTTTTGACGCTCCTGCTGCTCGACCCATTGAAGTAGTAGGAGTGTATATTCGCCGCCTGGCTCCTTTTCGCCAGACAGCCATTCCGAGATGCGCGCGGGTGCAATGCCAAGCGTTCGGGCCAATTTGGATTTTGCTCCTGGCTGTGAAGCATGGTCTTTGACGCGCGCAATCAATTTCTGAACTTCGGATTTCACGGCGCCACTTTTACTCTTTTGAGAAATAGCCGTCAAGCTTTTTGGGGATATTTTTTTGTGAATCATATCCAGCATTTGGCGTATGATAATCGGATGTTCCCGTGATTGATCTCCTGGCCTAATGAGATCTGGGCTTTTCCGCTCTATCCCGTGCTCCTTAAAGAACTGAGCGATTGCCACCAACACTTTAGGCGCGAAAGCGGCTCGAATTACCTCCGGCGCATCTTCTAAACTTTGCCAGGCCCACCGGATTTCCTGACGGAGAGACCATTCCAGATTTTTTTTTGGGGGGAGATCTGCTGGATAAATGAATCCAATCCGAATGCCAGATCGTTTTGCATCTTCAAGTTGTTTCAGGCGCTCGCCACCAATTTCTGGCCGTAAATAAAGGCGATACGCCTCACTGAACAGCATGTTCGGTGGAATTTTGTCCTCAAAACCTTCAGTAAATTCAATATGTGAATGTGGCGACCCAACGCCTTCTGCCAACCAAACTCTGCTCAGGTTAAACTCTTCGCATAACCTTCTTGCGACACCAAAGCGGACTGGAGTCCTCGCATATTCAATGCTGATGAGTTTATCCCTTGAAAGGTCAAGCAGTTCGGCGAACAGCGGCTGAGGAAACTTCGTGAATTCACGAAACTGCTTTATCCGGTTACAGATTGCAGCTTCGTCTTTGGACATCAATCCGCTTTTCTTCGGCACAAACTTGAGGATACCAGCCCAAAAAATTTTTACAATTTAGGTCTTGACGATAATGGGACATAATGGGACTGTTGCGGCAGTGACGAATCAAAGAGCCAAAACCAACAAAGTCGCCGACGGCAAAGCGTCAATGTCACAAACACAGGCCGCCCGCGTGTTGCATGTGAGCCGTGAGCACCTAAACCGCGTGTTGAACGGCAAGGTAAAAAGCCGGCGGCTGCTGGCGCTCTACAACGATCTGATTGACCGACAAACCACCAAGCCCACTACCCATGAAAAAACTAATAGAACTTTTGGCGCGTATCCAAGCCGCTGAAAAGGAAGCGGCGGAATTTGACAGCCTCGAATCGAAAACACGCGCCGACATCTTGTCCATAGCCAAATCGGACGTTCCCATTAATATTCAGAAACAGAAAATCACCGACGCCAGGCTAACGTTGGATTTGGTTGACGCCAAACGTGACAAGATTCTTGAGCCATTGGCCCAATTGCGCGAGGAATTACACACAGAATTTTTCAGTGCCGTTGGTGCCTGGAACGCAACCGTTGCCGGCATAAAGAAAGCAATGGTGGACGGGCTAATTCGGAACTCCTTGCATCTGTTTGGCGGTGACGTGGCCTACTGCCGACAGTTTTTCCCCGACTGGAAGATTGAGGAATTGCCGGTTTGCCACACTTATCGGCAGGCTTTTTACGATTCGTCTGGGCTTGAGCAGATTTACCGCCGCAATCCGCTCCCTACCGTTCAAGGGTTTGTCAGGCACGTCGAAAAATTTGTCCCGGTCTTAAACTTGGACCCCAAAAAATTTGAATAATATGCTGCGCCGCGAAATTCATCCCGTCGTCCGCGTGTTGGACGAGAAACAGGGCTTGGTTCAGTACGTCGCCAGTGATGAGTCGCTGGACAGTTACCGGGAAATTATCAAAGCCGATGGCTGGAGGTTTGACAACTTTGAGAAGAATGCGCCGGTCGTGGATTCACACGACTACAGTTCGCTGGGAAGCTTGCTCGGGAGCGTTGTGGATTTTGGGTTGAAGGGCCGCCAACTATTGGAAACGATAAAGTGGGCAATTGATGTTCCCGAAAACGCGCTGGCTCAACTCGGATTCAAGATGACAATCGCGGGCTATCTAAAAGCCGTCAGTGTCGGCTTCCTGCCCGTGCGGACAGCGACCCCGTATGATAACGACAAAGACGCTTGGCGCGAAGCCTGTGAGCAGGTACGCATTGATTCAAATGAAACCGACTGCCGCTGTATTTACCTGGAGCAACAGCAAATTGAGTTGAGCGTCTGTGTCGTTGGCGCGAATCCCAACGCCCTGGCGCGCAGCTATGCGGACGGAATTCTCACGGATGCTCTAGCCAATCGCATCTCAACACGGTTCCCGGACTTTGCCAGCCGCCTGGAACAGGCAATCAGGCCAGCGCGCCGTTCTTACAGTTTTTCGTCCACCAAAAAATCCGCGGACCCCGTTGGGGACATGATTAAAGTCCTTGGCGGCAATACCCAAACAAGCCGCCCCAAAACTTCATCTGAACCTATGAAAACTGAACACACAATAGATTTTTCACAGCTTACCGGAGACAGTAAGCGCGCGTTTGAAAACATGGAATCTGCGCGGCACACCGGCACTGAAACCGAGATTGAGCGCGCCGTGCTGGCCGCCTTTGCCAAGCTCAAGCGCGAGGAGCGTCACGCCTACGGAAATCCCATTCAGCGTTACCTGGACGACAAACCCGAAATGCGATTTTTGTGGAACGGGATTGCGCGCAAACTGTGCGGTCACGGCGTGCGCACATCACTGGAAAGTCATGCCATCTCCAAGGCTGTTTCCGGTTTTAATTTGCAGGATACATTCGGCGTGGGACTCCTCCAAACGTACCCCATTGCCGACGATATTTACAATTTGCTTTTGCAGTACGGCCAATACAAGGACCTCGGGCTGCGGAAGATGGTGGGGCAGTACACCAAATATACCAAAGTCACAGGCTTCCCAACCGCCATTTTCATCACGCCTAACCAATTAGGCAAAGCGACAATCCCGCCGGACAATTCACTGGCAGGCACCAGTCTGACGCCCGATGCCAACACGATTGCCGCGCTGATTCAAATTTCCCTGGCATGGCTGGAGGATGAAAAAGTTGACCTCTCTGAAATTGTCCTGGAGAAGTTTATCATGGGGCTGGCGTCGCGGATTGATTACGGATGTTTCCAAGGGAATGGTCAGGATGACACGATGAACGGCATGACCACGGGACTGTTTTTCGATGGCACCATTCCCAAGTACCAGGCAGGTGCCGGCGCGATACAGGTTGCCGGACTGCAACGGACGGACTTCATCAACGTTACCGGTCAAGTCGCGCCGGCCGCCTTGCAGCGGATGGAAGTGCGTTCGCCGCGCTGGTATATCAGCCCGGTTTTAATTCCGCAGTTGCTTCAACTGAGGGATGGTGCCGGTCCCAAGTATTTACTCAAGACCCCGGCTGAAACCGGCGGTCCTTGGCGTCTTGTTGGGTTTCCTGTGACGTGGGCGGCACAAGCACCCGCCACCAACGCGGCCAACGCAAAGGTTGCCGTTTTTGGAAATCCAGACGCATACCTGGTTGCGCTTCACAAGAATTTTGAGCTTTCCTGGTCAGCTAAAGGCCAAGAGTTCGGCTCGGCAACCAGTCAATTCCGCGCACTCGGCCGGGGGCAAAGCATGATGCGAGAGGTAACAGGGTTCGCTGCGCTGCAACTTGCCGCGGGATAAATCGTGCCAGTTATCATCAAATGCAACACCACAGCAACATTGCGGCAATGATGGCGAAGGGCGCCCAGATGGGCGCTGTCAGCAGCATGGCTGCCAGCCAAGTGAACGCTCTCATAACATGACTACCGTATCGCTCAATGGTGCTGAAATCAAGGCGGTCAACAAGTCCCAACCGACCGTTGCCGCTCAAATCGGCGATGACCTGGCTGCCATTGGGCAGATCGTGGTGCAAATCATCGGCGACCTGGCAGCAACTGCAAAGATTGCCGCCGATCTGGCGATTCGGTTGGATGATATTTGCCCCCGGCCGGACCCATTTATCATCCGCGCTGCCAAAGCCAAGGCAGCGTTAACTCTCAACTCACAACAAAAATCATGAATAAAAACACCACTCTATTCGGGAAGAAAGACGTGAAGGTTCTCTTTGAGGACGGCCACGAGGAAACACTGTCTGTGCGCCAATTCGTGGTGCGCGAGTATCACACGTTGTTGCCCTTGGTCTCTGACGAGATCGCGTTATGCGCTCACGCCTGCGACCGCCCCCGCGCGGCGATTGAATCGCTCGCGCCGGCCAGTTATCAGGCCGTCTTTGACGCCATGAAGGAGGCGAACGCTGAAGGTTTTTTTACCTATGCCACCCGGCAGATCGAAGCGAATCTGAAACTCCTTCCGCCGGCCATGCTGGAAAAACTGATCGGGCTGCCGAATTCCTCAATGTCATCTGCGAATTTGCGGCGCTCTGTGAACTGACGCTGGATGAAGCCATTAATTTATCCTGGGAACAACTCAGCGCCTTGGCCGCTGGTTATCGGCGCCGGAATGCCGAGCGGATGTTGTTGTTCATGGTGGCGGCGCAAGGCGACGAAAAAAGTTGGGACCGCCAGCGCGACACACTGCTGAAATTGCTGAACAGCGATGCCTAACGTTGAAATCATCATCAGCGCGGAGACGGCTCAGGCTGCCGCCGCGCTTCGAGACTTTGCGCAAAATGGCGCGAAGCAAATTCAGTTTTTGAGCCAGGCCGAGGCGGATCTGGCGCTCAAGGGCGCTGCGGCCGGCGGCGGACTGAATATCACCCGCGAAGGCGTCCGCGCGCTCACGGACCCAATGCGCGGCCTGTATTACGTGACGATGCTGACCGGCGGTTCGTTCCCGCAATTTACCCAAGCCATCGGCCTGGCCACCGCCGGCATGATGGGAACGCGCGCCATTTCCGTTTCCCTTGGCGTGTCTTTATCGAGACTACTCCCAATTGTCGGCGGCATTTCGGCAGTTATCGGAGCGGGTGCATTGGTTTGGGCTGAATATAAATCTTCCGAGGAGGAGGCCATCGAAGCGAGTAATGACATGGCTGACTCGCTGAGTAAATTCCCCGAACTGCTCAAAACTATTCACGATGCGGCGCAAGGCGGCATTTTGCCAAAGGAAACCGCCGAGGAGATGAATCAGGCGTTGGTGAACGCCGCCACTAAACCGGCTCCCAATCCAGCAAAGGAAGGCTGGTTGAGCCGAAAATTTGCCGAGGTTGGTGCTTTGGAGGCTGGCCCGGACGTATATGAAGGTCTCAAAAAAGAGCGCGCGGAGGCGCAGGCCGCCTATGACAAAACGCTCCCGGCGGTACAGGACAAGATCAACGCTCAACTTGCGCAACTAGGTATTCTGCTTGAAAAGACCGATGTCAAGACTGGCAAAAAAACTTTCGAGAAAAATCCCGAACTGGAAAATTTGGAAAGCGTGGATGCGTTACAAAAGAAGATCACGCTGGATAATTTGACCGGCTACGACAAGGAACGCGAGGCGGCGCGGCAGAAGCACGATGCGGAGATTGACCAATTGAATCAGCGAATTCAATTGGCGCAAAAGGCGCGTCAGGAATTGCAAACCAAGTTCGGAGTGGCCACGGACGCGGGCGTGAAAAACGCCATCGCCACCGAGATCGCCAATGTGGATGCCGCGATTCAAAAGCTCAACGCGCTCAAGTCGCAAACGGATACGGCGCTGGCCGGCCGCCTGGCCGGCATCAACGTCAAGGAACGGGAAGCGCAAACCAAACAACAGGTCGAATCCGCCAACAAAATCCGCGAACAAGGTTCGAAGGATTTCGCTGCCGACAACAAGCAATTAGACGACCAGATAACTAACCAAGCGGCCACCGCCAGCAAAAAACGTGATGACCTTTGGGCGGAGGAATACAAACAGCGACTGGCCATTGCGCAATCGGCACTCTATTCGGGTGAGATTGATGAAAAGAAGTATAACGAGGCTGTCCAACAGGCGCAGACTAAAATGCTTGATGGGCAGAAAGCCTACAATGACGAATTGCGTCGCACGGCTCAGTTGAAGCTCGAAGTGGCGCGTGGCGAGATCACCGGCAAGCTTGAGGCTATTCGTTCCAACCCGAACCTGACTGAACAGCAGAAGGCGCAACGATCCATTCCTCTGATGCAGGATTTGCACGGCTTGAATCAAAGCCAACTGGGTGGATTAAACCAGGAATACGCACAGACAAACGACCAGACCGCGCAACTACAAATCCGGCAGCAGATCAACCGGACCATCGCCGAGCAATGGCGCTTGGAAGAACAATTGCGCCAGGCGCAGGGACAAGGAGGCTGGCAGTCAGCTTATATTCAGAACCTGATCCGGCTGCAAAACCAGTGGGGTGATCTGGCCACGAGCGTCAGCAATGGCGCATTCCGCATCATGGAGCGCGGCGTGACCGGCATCGCCAATGCGCTCACCGGTATGATTCTCGGCACCGAAAAAGCCGGCGTGGCTTTTGCCCGGCTCGGCTTAAGCCTGTTGGAAAATTTCATCAGCACGATTTTGGAAGCTGTCATTTATGCCGAAATCGCGCTCCCCATTTTAACAGCACTGGGTGTAGTAAGCGGCGGCGCAACGGCAGAAGCTGGCGCGGCAGCCACGGCCACGGCGTTGACCACCACCTTGGGGATCATTGCGAGCTTTGACCGCGGCGGTTACACGGGCGACGGCGGCCGCTATGAAGCCGCCGGCATCGTCCATCGCGGCGAATACGTCTTTAGCGCACCAGCTGTACAGCGCATCGGCGTTCGACATCTCGAAAACCTGCATCAGCGTGGCTATGCTAATGGGGGATCTGTCGGCGGTCCTGACTCAGCACAAGGTGGTGTTTCGCCCGTAACCCCCGCTGTGAACATTAAAGTAATCAACGTCGGTGATTATAAACAAGCCGCCCTTGAAGCTATGGCTTCGCCCGCTGGTGAAAAGGTCCACATCGTTCATGCGCTGAATACAAAACAGAGGGTGGGTATTACAACGTGAAAACTCTGACCCAACCCAAATCCGCTTTCCTGGCAGACGCGCCCACAAGCCGGATTTCTACGGCGAGCGGTGCTCAGCGTGGCTCCCGTAGCAAAACAAGCCCCAGCGGCGCTGCAATGCGCTGCAATAGCCAAAATCCTAGAGGGTCTGAATGCAATTTTAACGAAATTTCGGCCAACCCATCGGAGGAGTTGATACTGGCCGCCAAGCGGCGAGGTGGATTTCGTTCCACTTCGCCGCCCTATTTCAAAAAATGATCTGCACTACCTGTGAAAAAAACTCCTCCAACCCCTCCCGGCGCAATCGCAGAAATGCGGCTGAAAGTTTTGGCCCGGTTTGATGCCTTTAAGAAAAGTAGAACCAACGTAGCTGCTGCCAAGCGGATTGGCGTATCCATCCCGACCCTATGGCGTTGGTGCAACCAGTATTCCGCGCACGGGCTGGCTGGGCTGCAACCGCAGTGGCACAAAAGCGGTCGGCGCTCGCCCTTTGCAAATGTCCGGTTTACGCAGCGCGCCATTCGTCAGTTGGAAATGCTTATTGCTCGCGCTCCGTACCCGCGCGCGGGCTGGGTGCAGTTTTCACAAAGCCCGCTTTGTCCTCCATCCGTGGCGGAATTTTTGAAGTGCAAAGGCCGGCCCCCCTTCAAAGTTGCGTCGGCGGTGCAGCCGGTCCGTTTGAATAACGCCCGGCTCTCTCTTTCGGCAGACGGGCGGCGCATTTTTCTGAAAATGGCGGACGGGAACTTTTTCAAAGCGTCTTTAACCAGGATATGAACGCGCCACAATTTACCGCTGCCGAAATCGCCGCCGCCTTGGGAAAGACGCCCCAAGCAGTGCGGAAATTATTGCGCGGTACGCAACCGTCCAGCACGCGAATCGTGAACGGCAATGAGGCGGCAACATGGCCGCTATCCTCGTTGCCAGAGATTTTGCGTAACAGCCTTGACGCAGAAGCTCGGCAGCGCCGCTACCGCGACACGGAAACAATGTTGAAAGCACCACCTCAAATCTGGCAGGCAGCTTTGCCATTAGACAAGATCACCGATTTCGAGATTGAGCGTGCAGGCAAATTGCGCGCGGCACTTCGACCGTCACTATTACGGCAACACGATTGCAACTTGGCTGCTGCTGAATTTGAGGCGCAGGGGGTCGCCGATTATGTAAAGGTTCTTGGTCATGCAATCACGGCCCGGCATTTCCGAGGGTTGTTCAAACGGACACTGACACGCGATGCCGGGGCGGGGAATTGGGAACGGCTTGAAATCTACCTGACGGATAATCCAAAGCCGAAAACGTTGCCTGCTCGCAAAGTCCCGGCGAAACTGGCCGGACAATTCCAGGAACTTGCCGAATTTATCGCAGCGTGCGGCGATCCGGCATCCCCCAATAAAACCGAAAGGCGCGAGATTTGGACAATCGCATTTGAAAAGTATTCCCAGCTAATCGTACAAGACATGAGTGGCAAAAAGGCTGCGCGTGTTCTCAGAGATTTTATTTTTACCGCCGCGCCGTTTCTTGCGCCGACGCGAAATGCACTTCGCCTGGCATTCGAGCGGAAGCTGGCGCGGTGGCAGCAGAGTAACTGCAACGCCATGGCCCTTCGAGATGGTCGCGAAAATAATGGTTGCGGATTTGAACTTCCAGAAAATGACCGCGATACGCTGATTCATCGCGCTGTATTCAATTATCGCGGCGACATCGCCCCAGCTTGGCGCGATTTGTTGCGCAATGGCTTTTCATCGGACGTTGTCTCGCGCTACTCCGGGCGCGCCGCAAAAAAATCGCACGTTCCGGCAACTGTGATGGATCTGGTTGCGCCGGAGGTGGAAATCTTGACCACGATGCACCGAGGCCCGCGCGCCTTCGACGCCATCAAGGGACACGTCACGCGTAGTTACGACGGCATTTATTCTTTGCAGTGCATCTCCGGAGACGATTTCACACTGAACACATATTTCTACGTCCCTGACGGCAACGGCTGGTTCAACCTCACGCGCGGGCAGGTGATTCTGTTCATTGACTTTCGCTCCCTGCGAATTCTAGGCTGGGCATTGGAACCGCGTAAAAGCTATAGCTCGCTCACGATCCGCAGCCTTTGTACTCACGTCTTTGCTGAATTCGGGGTGCCGGAAATTTTGTATTTCGAGCGCGGTCTTTGGAAAAGCGCGACCTTGCTGAAAGGAAAAACTGACCTCTTCGGATTCACGGAAATCAGCCAGGGCTTGCGTGAGTTTGGCGTGAAGTTTATTCACGCCATTCGCCCGCGCACCAAGGCCGTGGAGCGTGTCGGCGGTATGTTCCAGGACATCGCGGAAGCTGAACCGGGTTACTGCGGCCGTGACGAGCGCCGCGACGCGCCCGAATCCCTGCGCCGGCAAATGGCAGAGGTTGAAGCGCGCAAAACCCATCCATCGAAATACTTTTATTCTCTGGACCAATGGAATCGGCGCATCGGCCAGATCGTTGACCAGTATAACGGCGAAGTGCAGCAAGGCCATGTGCTGGCTGGCCTGTCGCCAGAACAGGCTTTTGAGGCACACATGGACCAACACAATCCCCCCATGCAATTCAGCGCCCGGCTGCGTTACTTGCTCGCACATGATAAACGCATGGCTCGCGTCACGCTAAACGGCGTCACGATCCAAGTTGGCAAACAGAAATTCAATTATCGCGGGCAGGAAATTGCGCACCTGGTTGGACGGGAAGTTTTGGCCTGGTTCGACCCTGAAAATACGGAAACGATTGTTGTCACCAATCCTGACCGGACAAATCCGATTTGTGTCTCGCGTTCGGAGAATCCTTCCGCGCTTGAAAGTCTGGTTGAACCGGATGCCGGCAAGCTGGCCCGAGAGTTTGCACGAATCGAAGGGCAGGCGTCATATATGAAAACGCGGTTTAATGTGGTGAAGGCAAAATTCCTGCTGCCACAGAGGCAGCTTTTGGCCGCCACGCAAACCGTTGAGCTTGGCCAACAGATTGCCGCGCAGAGAAACAATCTGACCGAACGCGCCATGCGCCGGCAACGTCAACACAGCCAGGCGCAACGATTCGCGCGGCGCACAGGAATTGTCGTTCCGGAGCGGGCGGCGGAAAATCTGGACCCTGAAGATGCGCGGATCGTATCGCAATTCTTAAATGGTCAGGACAAACCATGAGCAATACTCGAACAACTAACGACGATTCAGTACTGCACCAGAATCGTTTCGCGAGCAGTCCAGAATTTGAGCGAGGTCTATTGGGCAATCTTGTTGCCAAGCGGGCTTCAATGCTTGACAACAAAGCAGACCGAGAATTGATCTGGTTTTTGCAGTATCTCTCTCACCAGGAAGGCGGGTTGGCGGCTGTTGCTACCGAATTACTCTCGAAATACCCGCAGCGGATCGGGACGGCTGCGATGCTTACGATTGGGAAGGCCGCAACCAAAAACTACAGCGCGGATGAAGTGCGGAGCGTCCGAAGCGATCTTCCAAGGGTGTTTCGGCGCGATTTCCGGTTACGCGGCGAAACGAGGCGTGAATTCAGCAGGCTGTTGTGTATGGCGGACAGGCTCGCGGGGGAATCGGAAATTTCCAGGGAAGCGATGGCCCTGGCAGATTACTCCATGGAGGAAATATCCCGCAGAGAGGAAGAGCGCGCGGCAAAGCGGACCGCTGAGCAGGTGCGAGATCGTGAAGAGGCGGCAAAATATCCGGCAACTTATCCAGTGAGTACATTTGTTGGCCTTTGCCGGAATGTAGCCGAGGGAAACGCGGGCAGTGAATGCGCAGACCTTCCCCTGGAGAAAGAGCTTTCGGCTTTGTGTCTCGATCCAGCTTGGGATTTGGCGGCCGGCGGACCTTGGTACTTTGTCGGCCTGGTCCACGTGCTACGCGACTATTACAGGCAGTGGATACTGACAAAAGGCAAAGACATAGTGGTCACTGAGCTTGGCGTGCGAGTCTGCGAAACACTCGATTACACATTGTACAGCAAAAGCATGACCTTGATTGAGGGTGACGCGCGCACCGGCAAAACATTTTCGGCGCGTTCCTGGTGCGAACAACATCCCGGCCAGGCGCGTTTTGTCGAAGTGCCGACAGGGAACGATGACAAAACTTTCTTCCGCGCAATCGCGAGAGGTTTGGGGCTTGGAAATTTCCAGCAATACAAGGCGCTCGAAATCCGCGAGCGGGTTGAATGCGTCTTACTCACGGGGGACATTCTGCTGTGTCTGGACGAAGGGCACAGGTTGTGGCCGGAAGTAAATCTCACTCGCGGTTTCCCTAAGCGCATCAATTGGGTGATGAGCATGGCAAATCAAAGCGTTCCGATCTGCATTATTTCGACGCCGCAGTTTGTTGAGCGCCAGCTCGCTGCCCGCCAATTTGCTGGATGGAATGATGCGCAGTTCATCGGCAGGCTGGGACATCGTGAGCGGTTGCCGAGTGAATTGAGCCTTAAAGACCTGATAGCGGTTGCTAAATCTGTGCTGCCAGAAGGTGACGACAAAACATTGCGTGCGCTTGCGGCTTACGCCCGCACGTCGGCTCGATACCTAGCCGCAATAGACGCCATTGTGAAGCGTGCCCGCTACGTTGCCGGGCGCGCCGGGCACGCCGACGTAACAACTGAGGATGTACGCCGGGCAATGAGTGAGGCAGTGATTCCGTCCGACACCATGCTTGTGCGCGCTCTTGAGAATACCAAAACGCCTCACCGAAGAATCCTGCCGGCGCCGGCGCCGGTGCAGTCCGAAAACCAATTCCCTGAGAGGGGCACGCTGCCAATTTCAAATAGCGGCAGCAGGCTGGAGTTTTCCCGGCAACCGGAGGGCGATGCCTCGAACATTTTGAAGTAGCCATGTTATCGCGCGCTCAACAAATCCTATTGAAACGCGCCCAGCGTGAAGCTGGTATTTCAGATGCTGATTACCGGGATGCACTTCAAATGATTGCTGGTTGCAATTCGAGCACTGCGCCGGCATTTACAGATCGTCACTTGGACAAACTACTGGCCTATTTCGAGGCGATCCACTGGCGCGCGGTGGATGCCGGCAAGTTGCAACCGTCCTGCAGCCGTACGGCAATCTTCCGGCGGCGCGGCTATTGGGCGTCCAAAAACACAAACTACGAAACCAGCCGGGACCGTTTTACTGGACAAAACATGGAGCGCGAGATTGCGGGACTGGAAGCGCAGATGCAGAACATTGGATTTAGCAAGAGGTACTGCACTGCCATCGCGGAAAAAGTAACTCAAGGTCGCACTGACGCTCACGCGCGCCATTTGTACTTGGCCGCGCTGGAGCGCACTTTGCACGCGAAACGGAGGGCATCAATAGCTGTATGAGTGCCAAGTGTTCAAGGCGGCAAGAAAATCACCGCAGCCGCGCGACTCTCAAGCGCCCTGTCTTATTCGTGTGGGAATGCGCTCGACAGCTTCGCATCTCTGAACGGCATGTGATTGACCTTATTGAAGAGGGAAAATTGCGCGCACTTAATATCGCCGGCGCCAACGCCACCGACCGTAAATTTTACCGAATCCCGGTTGAGGCGTTGGAAGCCTTTCTGGATCGACGGAGCACAATATAACAATTTCGTCTCCAGCAAAACATTGGAGGCATCTACGGTAAAAACGCCAGCCCAAATGGCGCGTAATTTCTTTGTCCAGATTTTTCGGAAATTGGAAGTCGGCCAAACCGTACAAAATCATCGCGGCTTTACAGAAGCGCAGCGGAGAGCGAAGACTGCCGCGTCGTAGTGCGTAGCA
>DASYYL010000214.1:0-17362 GCA_035933915.1 Verrucomicrobiia bacterium | reverse complement strand
TAGCGGATCGATCCCCGCTTCCACCTGCGATGCCGCAAATCTTCAAAATTCCCAACAAAATCACACTTTTCACCCCAAAACCCCCGTTCGTTTCTCGTTGCACCGCCTATACCCAAAAAATGTGTTTGGCCTCCGTAGCTTCAGCGAAGGAGGCTCACGGGTCCTCGCCCGGACTGCTGTATCAGTGGTCGGCAGACTGCCGACCCCGAAAATGTTGCGCCCCTGTTACGCCTTTTCAGACTATATATCATATCAAATCATCACACGAAGAAGTTTTAAGGGATATTTATTCCTTCGCGATCTTCGGGGCCATCGCGCGAAACTCATTGGTAGCGGCCGAGGTCTGCGGCGCCGAAGTAAGGCAAAAGGCCGACTTGTCGGGTCGTAGCGCAGCGAAGACGGACCGCCATCCTCGCCTTTGCCTGCTCGCCAGTGGCGCCGTCATCGCGACAGCCGCTTAACGAACACTCCATAATAACTTGCTTTCTTATGTAAAAAACAGGGCTCGTTCGTTAAGTCAGATTTGAAAATACGCCACTCTCTTTGCTCCTTAACCACTCGTTAAGGCCTTCGTTAAGCTTGTTAAATTCCGCAAAACCTCTTAAGAAACTCATTTTGCAAGTTGTTCATTTTGAGCGGCATATCAAAAACAGGCCATATGGTAAAATCGCGACAGCAATACTGAGAGTTTCTTCCATAATCAGCCCAAGCGGGGGTCCGGGCTTTACTCAAAAAATGTGCACACAGGGCAAAAGGGGATTCATTCTCACTTGCCACGCCGAAGCGTTGCATCCTGCAATCTCCCGCTCCGTCCATTTGCCTGATTTCCGCTCAATCTCAATTGGCATCGTAAAGGCTAACCCATATAGAATGCTATTAATCTTAACACCCATGTTTGCCGCGGCCGGATGGGCCCTTCTTTATTTGCTCTTCGGCGGCGGCTTCGGCGGAGCGATCCTGATTTTCATCATCCTGAAATTGCTCGGACGCTGAAGATGCGTAGCGCGCGTGAGCGCGCTCTAGCTATTTCCACGCCTTGACCGCCCGGCCACCAGCGCCCGTCCTTTCCTTCAAACCGGGGGAAGAGCCGGTTCCATTCATTCATTCATCCATTAGAAAAAGCCGCTGGACTGACCTCGCCATTTACCTTAGTGTCTTTTTGTGGCGAATTCATCCAAGAGCGCGGGGGGTAACTCCAGCGAGGGAATGCCATTCGAGGAGGCATTGAAAAAACTTGAAGGCATCGTCGAGGCCATGGAGTCCGACGAACTGCCCCTGGAAACCCTTTTGGCCAAATACGAAGAGGGCTCGAAGCTCGCAAAAATTTGCCGCGAAAAATTATCGGAAGCCGAGTTAAAAATCCAACAATTGGAAAAGAATGCCGCCGGCGAACTGAAACTGAAATCATTCGAGAGCGTTGAGGTTGAAGAAGCCTGATTCGTGGCAGGGACGCCGCGTTGCGGCGCAACCGTGCATCAGCTTGAGACGGATTGACCCTTTGGCTTGCAAACAGTAAAACATAATTATGAGTGGATACCTGGACATGATAGATGGACCTGAACACGTCAAAAAACTGACGCTGCCACAGCTTCAGGAACTGGCCGGCGAAATCCGGGAAGAATTGATTCAGGGCCTTGCCAAAAGCGGCGGGCACCTGGGCCCAAACCTTGGCGTCGTGGAATTGAGCATCGCCCTGCACCGGGTCTTCAATACGCCCACGGACAAGCTGGTCTGGGACGTGAGCCATCAGGTGTATGTCCATAAACTTTTGACCGGCCGGAAAAATCGTTTCCGCACCATTCGCCAAACGGGCGGATTGAACGGTTTTGCGCTGCGCACAGAAAGCGAGCACGATTGCTACGGCGCCGGTCACGCCGGAACGGCCCTTTCTGCGGCTCTCGGCATGGCCGCCGCCCGTGACAAGCGCGGTTCCCACGAAAACGTCGTCTGCATTTTCGGCGATGCCGCGCTGACCAACGGAATTTCCTTTGAGGCCCTGAACAATATCGGCCACACCACGCGCCGATTTATCGGCATCCTCAATGACAATGAATGGAGCATTGCCAAAAATGTCGGCGCCATCTCGCATTACCTCAACAAACTCATCACGAATCCCAACTACAACAAACTGTCGCGGGATTTCTCAAATTTTCTCCGCCGATTGCCCAAGGGAAACCTGGCCTTGCGCCTGGCGCACAAGGCCGAAGAAGGATTCAAGGGCGCGCTGAGCGTGGGCCTGCATCAAAAGCCGGAAGTGACCATCGCCTCGGATGGACGCGGCGGCTTCGGCAACCCGATTTTGTTCGAGGAAATGGGAATGCGTTACCTCGGCCCCATTGACGGTCATAACCTGCCGCTGCTGGTCAGCACGCTGGAATTTGCCAAAACCTGCGATCATCCCATTGTCATCCATATTCTCACGCAAAAAGGCAAGGGCTTCGAGGCCGCGCTGAAATCGCCGGAAAAATTCCATGGCCTGGGGCCTTACGACGCCCGGACCGGTGAAACGCCCGCCCCAAAACCGAATTCTCCGCCCGCCTACCAGGACGTCATGGGCCAGACGCTCGTCAAATTGTGCCGCCGCGACAACCGGCTCGTCGGCATTACCGCCGCCATGCCCACCGGCACCGGCCTCAAGCACCTCGAGAAAGAACTCCCCGACCGGTATTACGACGTGGGCATTGCGGAAGAACACGCGGTCATTTTTGCCGCCGGAATGGCCACCATGGGCTTTCATCCGGTCGTTGCCATTTATTCCACTTTCCTCCAGCGCGCCTACGACTGCATCCATCACGACGTGTGTCTGCAGAATTTGCCGGTCATCTTCTGCATGGATCGGTCCGGTCTTTCCGCCAACGACGGACCCACGCATCACGGTCTTTTTGATATTTCGTACCTGCGCTGCCTGCCAAACGTCATCGCCATGGCCCCCGCCAACGAAGATGAATTGGCGGACATGATGTTTACGGCGTCGCATCAAAACCAGCCCGCGTTCATTCGCTATCCGCGCGGCGCGGCGGAGGGCGTTCCAATCAAGGACCAGCCGAAACTTCTGGACGTGGGCAAGGCGGAAATCGTCCAAAATTTTTCCAACAACGGAAAGAAGAAGGTCGCATTCTTCGGCCTGGGCAACATGAACTCGATCGCGCTCAAGGCGGCGCAGCTCGCTTCGGAGAACTTCGATTGCGCGGTCATCAATCCGCGATTCACCAAACCGCTGGATAATGGCGCGCATGAATTTTTTGGACGCGCGGCGGACGTCGTGGTCACTCTGGAAGACCACGTGCTGATGGGCGGCTATGGCTCGGCCGTCCTGGAATTATTCAGCGAAACCGCCGTGACGACCCCGGTTATCCGGATTGGCTGGCCCGACCAGTTCATTGAACATGCGACGAGCCAGGACGAATTGCGGAAAAAATACGGCCTCACCGCCGAAGACGCCCTGGCCAGGATCAACGAACAACTGGAAAAAAAGGCCATCACGCCCGGACTCAATGCCGCCCCCGCAGTGATGTGACCTTATCACTGCTAAATCCGTCAAAATGCTGAAGCGTTATCGAGAAAGTGCCTCATTCCGCCGCTCCAGCCCGCGCTTCAGACGTTTCAACGTTTCAGCGATTTAACCTTTCAACGAATGCCGCAAAGCACCTAAAAATATTTTAAAATTTTTGTGGCGTATTTCATTTGCTCTGCTAAATTCCCGCACTCTTGACGAACCGGCCTTTATGCCGAAAATTGATTAAATTTTGTGACTGCGAAGAAACAAGAACATAAAAACTCCGCGCCGCGCGGAAAATCGCAAACATCCGCCACGGCGGCCGCCATTTTGGGACGTCCCGTCTCCAAAGGCGGCGAAGTTTCGGATGCAAAGAGGGTCAAACCCGAGTGGCAGAAATATTACCAGCACCTGGTCGAGCTTCGCGACCAGTTGCGCCGTCAAATGGACGGCCTGGCGCAGGAATCCGCCCAGGAAATGGCCGGTTACAGCCTGCACATGGCGGATTCAGGCACGGATAATTTCGACCGCGACTTCGCCCTGAGCCTGCTCTCATCGGACCAGGACGCCATTTACGAGATTGAGGAAGCGCTCAAGCGCATTGAGAAAAAGACCTATGGAGTTTGTGAGTTGACCGGTAAAAGCATACCGAAAGCGCGGCTCGAGGCCATTCCGTGGACCCGCTTCACCGTCGAAGCGCAGGCCCAACTCGAAAAAGACGGCGCTCTCAAGTCCCGCCGCCTTGGCCAACTGGGCACGATCGAAACCGCCGGCGTCGGCGATGGCGATTCCGATGAAGGCGAAGAACAGGCCGAGGAAAGCAGCAACAAAGTGAAGGAAAAGGAATAATCATATGCCCCGCGAAGTCGTCACCATTGAATGCACCGAGGCGCGCAAGGAGGGCAAATCGCCCTCCCGTTACAGCGGCAGCCGCAACAAAAAGCTGAAGACGGAAAAACTCGAACTGAAAAAATACAACCCCGCTTTGCGCCGCCACACCCTTCATCGCGAAATTAAATAGTTTCTTATGCCTCGCAAAACTCATAAAGACAAAGACAAGCGCGGTGGCCACCGCACCGTCGAAAACCGCACGCCCCGGCCCAAGCCCAAAATTGATTTCACCGCCGACGCCCTGGACTACAAAAACACCAACCTGCTCCGCCAATACGTCACCGACCAGGGCCGCATTCTCCCGCGCAAATACACCGGAATGCCCGCCCATTATCAGCGCAAACTGACGAACGCCATCAAACGCGCCCGGCAGATGCTCCTGATGAAGTGATCATTTAAACGGCAGCAGTTGCTTCCTGAATTTTTTCAGAGCCCACCGCTGCCTTTTTTAAATCGTCCTCGTCCTCGCAATACTCCCAATCTGGGACGATCTAATTCAAATTGCCTTTCTCCCGTCTTTCCGTAATCATCATCCAGCGCTTTCGGGCCTGTAGCTCAGCGGTTAGAGCAGGCGACTCATAATCGCTTGGTCCTCGGTTCAAATCCGAGCGGGCCCACCAATTCGAATCCACCTAAATCTGTGCCACTCACGGCGCTCATGTTCACTCATTGCAGTTAAAAAAGCCCGCGCCAGCATCAAAACAGAGCTGGCGCGGGAAAGGAAACGTTACTGTGTGTATCCCAGGCAGTAGTGCCGGATGGCGTAAGGCAAACACAGGGGAACATCACCGGTCGTGCCCCATTGTGTTCCACCCACATTGGGTACACGCCATGTGTTGTCCGAAGGCCGCCACGTAGCGACCTGTGTTGTGCCATTGCCCATATAATCGCCCGGCACGGGAACGTCTCCATTCGTGCCATACGTTACGGTTTCCCCTTGATAGCAAATCCATTGGCCGGTGGAAGGACGAAATACTGCGATCTGCGTTGTCCCAGTGCCGTTATAGTCTCCGGGCACGGGAATGTCTCCAGGCAAGCCAAACTGCACAGTATTCGCTCCCATGATATACCACTTGTTGTTGGAAGGTCGATAAACCGCCAGGTCGCAACCGCTGCCCCCGGTATAATATCCCGGCACGGGGATGTCTCCATTGGCGCCGAATTGAAACATGCCAACTCCGTTGATATACCAAGTGCCGTTGGAAGGACGAAACACCGCGATCTGGGCCTTGCCGCTGCCGGCATAATCTGCCGGCACGGGGATGTCTCCAGTCGTCCCATAGACGCCCCCGCCTGAAACTCCATCGAGATACCATGTGAAGTTGGAAGGCCGCCACACCGCCATTTGCATCTTGCCATTACCAGCATAGTCTGCCGGCACAGCTATATCTCCAGTGGTGCCCCAACTGCCTCCTCCGCCGCTTTTGAAATACCAGGTGGAGTTGGAGGGGCGGAATATCGCGTAATCAGTCAATCCGGCACTATTGAAGTCACAATTGGCCAAAGCGGCCGGCTTCGAATAAAACCCCCAGCCAATTTGCGCCTGGTTTACCAACGACCAACTGGTCACTCCGCCATTGATGGTATTAAAAATCCGGTAGCCGTTATTGGCCAGATGGGAAATAAAATACATGCTGCCCATTCCCAAAGAGGCAAACTCCCTCACCACGCCACGGGTGAAGCAGTCGTACACATTCGTAGTGGAAGAGACGTTGTAGTTCCACCCGGACGTTGAAATCGTCCCAAATTCAGTGACTACCGTGCGGCTCGCATAGCTGCCGACTGCGCTGGATACTTCGCTTTGCCATTGCGATTCAGTTAAATATGTGGGGTGCCAAAAAGCGTAGGTGTGCAGGCCCAGCAGGCAATTGTTGAAACGGGAATCAGCGCCTACCGCCGTTACGTTGTCGGCATAACCCGTCCCATCCAGAATAATTTGACTCTGGCTCTTTTTGATAAAGCCCAGGAATGGCACATACACACTGGATGCCAGGCTGGATTCGGTCGAGTAGGTGTGCGGTTCGTTCAAGGGCTCATAATAGACCATTCCGTTTCCGCTATAGACGCTATCAACGGTTTCCCACATGGTCTGCCAGGCGGTGAAGTTGTCAATCTTTCCGCTATTGTTGGTGCCGAAATCGCAAAGCAACACGTATATGCCGTCGTTATTGAGTTCGTTAATGTAAGCCTGGGCTACCGGCCAGGTGTCGGCAATAGTTGCCTCATTGATGGCGATGCGGACAAAGCTAATGCCCACGCTCATTTCATCGAGAGCCACTTGATCGGCCACCGCGGCGGCTTGCGCGGGCGTGTCGCTGGAGGTAATTCCGGTGGGATAATAGTCGCCACCGTTGTTTTTGCCATCATCGGGCATCCAGTTGCCGCCATGAATCCAACCAGTCCAGGCATGGCCGGGCATCGGGACGAGCAGCATAACTGCGGCGGCAAGCGCGCCCAGGACGGTTTTGGTTAAGGAATGTGGCATGAACCATTTTTTCACTTTCATTTTCATTTTGGGTTTGCGGTTATGGTTTTTGTAGCTGAGGGATGTGTGGAAGAAAGTTTTTACGCCGGGAAAAGTTTATGTGCCGCCCACCGATGTTTTCCATAATTGCCTCCGACAAATGAGCATGATCCAACATGCTTGGTTTAAGCCTGATAGACTTATTTCGCCTATTGCCAACTACCTTGGGATGATGGGAGATTATCTCAGAGTTCATTAGCATCCAAAATGGATAAAATGGCAAATCTCATGGAGAAATTGGCTTTGATAGCCAATTGCTGAACCCCGACCATGAGGGAGCCGGTTGATTTCGATTGCTCGCATGTCCACGTTCGGTGTTCGATGTTCGTCAATTACATATGTTCCATACGTCGCATCCGTCCCATACTGTTCCGCGTCAACGCTTCAACGAATCACCCAAACAGGTTTGACTTTTTGCTTGCTCCCACAGCGCATTGGCTTGTAAGCAACTCCCTGAAATTTAATGAAAAAATATCTTCTCCTGCTTCTATGCCTGGCCTTCGCAGCGCGCGGCGCAGACACGCAAACCGATGCCGAAACACAACACTACATCGATGTCATTCAGCAGCACATCTTCAAAGACTACAAGGGCATGTTCAAACCTCCCAAGGGTTATCTAAAGCGTCCTTTTATTACTCCGGGCTGCAGCTCCTATCAGGATCAACTCTGGGATTGGGACTCATGGCTTACCGATATCGCGCTGCGGCAAATTCTGCTTGAAGAAGGTTCGGCACGAGACAAGAAGGAGGCTATTAAATACGAGCAAGGCTGTATTTTGAACTTTCTCGACTACGAGGATAATGGGCGCATTCCGGTGGTTATAGGTCCCCATAACAAGGACATCATGGACACCGGCACGAACTTTATTCCGCTGCTCCATAACATGCACAAGCCGTGCCTGGCCCAGCACGCCGCCTTTTTGGTCAAATTAAACGGCGGCGACGCCGAATGGCTCCGCGATGAGTTTCCCAAGATGCAGGCCTTCGTGAATTGCTATTACAATCATTATCGCGACCCGGCCACGGGCCTGTATTATTGGCAAACGGACGAATGCATCGGCGTGGACAACGATCCCTGCACTTTTTTCCGTCCCTACGGCAGTTCCGGTTCAATCTTGTTGAATTGCTTCATGTACAAGGAATTGCTGGCGATCGTCTATCTGGCCGACCGTTTGAATATGTCCGAAATTGCTGACAGTTATCAAAAAATGGCGGACAGCCTGCTCCAGTCCATCCATGAAAATTGCTGGGACCCGCGGGACGGATTCTATTACAGCGTGGACCTCGACCTGCGACCGGTCGTCAAACAAACCACCACCTGGGAATTTCACATGAACCAGCCGAGGGACTGGGATTGCCTGATTCAACGGATTGACGTCTGGTCGGGCTTTCTGGCCATGTGGGCGGGCGTGGCCACGCCGGAACAGGCGGACCAAATGGTGAAATTGAATCTGCTCAATACGAATTCTTTTGACGCCCCGTACGGAATCCGCTCGCTTTCCAAATTGGAAAAGATGTATGACCTGCGCGCCACGAGCAACCCTTCCAATTGGCTCGGGCCTGTTTGGGTGAGCGCCAATTATCTCGTGTTCCGTGGACTGGTTAAATATGGATACAACGACCAGGCGCGCGACCTGGCCGAAAAAACCATCAAGTTGATCGGAACGGATTTCGAAAAAAGCGGAGTAACACACGAATATTATCTGCCGGAAAACGGCGAACCCGTCATGAACCCGGGATTTCAGGATTGGAACTATCTCGTCCTGAATATGATTGCCTGGTACCAGGGCAAGCCGTATGTGGAAGAATTCTGAAGAACATCGAACATCGAACATCGAACGCCGAAAGCCGAACGCCGAATGAAGGCACTGCCAATTAACGAGATCGGGGCGAAATTCGAAAATGGATGGATTAACTTTATTCGGGTTGTTTGCAGTAACGGCAATGCTGGTGACATATGCGCTTGAGGGTCGCAGCCATTGGTGCATCCTGGGCTTTGCCGCCGCATGTGTGCTCGGCTCAATTTACGGATTCCTTCAAGGCGCATGGCCGTTTGGAGTCGTGGAAGCTATTTGGGCCTGCGTTGCGTTTCGTCGCTGGTGGAAGTCCAAAAAATAAATCAGGACCACGTCAACGCAATTTCACAAGCTCCGCGCTGTGGGGCGAGACGGTCATGGAAAATTCGTTTTTGAATTTGCCGAGGTCCTTTTGCCGCCACAGGTCGCGGACTTGACGTCGGCCATGAATTTTCAGGTCGGTCCATTTTGCCGTAACGGTGGCTGCGATGTCTCCGGTATTGAACAATCCCACAGCTATCGAACCATCCTCAAGCTGCTTTCTATAGACTAAGAATCCGTCGCCCTTGGCGACGCATCGGCCCTGTTTGCCCAGTGAATCCTGATCCACAGCGAGGACTTCGTCGTTCTCCAAAACATTCAGCATGAAAGCGTCCATGTCAGTCAAATCGTTGCCCAGCAATAGCGGAGCGGAATCCAGGCACCAGATGGTCATGTGCGTGTATTCTTCATCGGGCGTGAGACCGGGTTGGTTTCTTTCGTGGGTGCCGATTTCGAGCATGTCCGGGTCATTCCAATGGCCGGGGCCGGAATAGGCCGCCCACTTGTCCTGGCCAAATCCGCGTTCGCTCATGGATTTCCAATTGGCCTTGATGTCCCCGGTCGTGCGCCAGCTATTCGCGATCTTCGATATGGCAGGCGCGTTCGTGATGTTCATGTTGTTCGACAGGCTAAAAACAATGTCGCGTCCGCTGTGGCGCAATCCGTCATACATTTCCACGGTTTCCGGCAGATGTATCGGGTTCCAGTCATACTTCAAATAATCCATTCCCCATGCCGCCCATTGATCGGCGTCATTGGTCGCGAAATGGTATCGGCCAATGGCCCACGGGAGAACGTTTTTGTTCAGGCTTCGCTTTTTGGGAACATTGGGCGGCGGCCATGCGCCATCCAGATTTTCAGCGCTACCGCCGCGGTGGCCCGCGTAGGAAGTTACCCAGGGAGTTGAATAAATGCCGATCTTCAGGCCGAGCTTATGGACAGCGGCGCAAAGGCCGGCCATGTCCGGAAATTTTTCATTACCTTGAATGGCGTTGAACGGCCCGCCGCGTTGTCCCTGCCAGGTGTCATCGATGTTTAGGTATGTCCAGCCATGGTCGATCAGACCGGACGACGCCATGGCTTGCGCGTTCTGCAAAACAATATCCTGGGTGACTCGGCTCGCGTAATGGTTCCAACTGTTCCAGCCCATCGGCGGCGCCAACGCGATGGTTTCGCCCGCGATAATCTTGAATTTTTTATCGCCGGTGCCCACCGCGTTTTTGGCGTGAAACACGACTCGATACGTGCCGGTTTTGTCCAATGAACCGCGGATATCGCCGGTGGCCGGATCGAGTGTCAGGCCGGAGGGCAATCCATCGGCGGAAAATTCCATCGGCCGCTGGCCGGTCGCCGGAATGTGGTAAAGGAACGGGTGACCGGGGCGAACGCCGAAGACGTCGGGTCCATTGATGCGCGGCGTGGCCGGCGCGGGCGGCGTTCGTATTTCAGGCGAATCTGCCGAGGCTGCCAATGTGAACATGAACGCGACGCGGAAAGCGCAGAGGGAAAGCAGAAATTTCATATAGTCTAATTAGAAATTAAAAAGGAAAGAGGAGGAAGGAAAAGTCGGATAAATGTTCTAGGGGACACGGTACGTATTGCGTGTTGCGTCAAGTATGACACTGCGATTTTCGGCGATCATACGTAAATCGGTGCATCGCACTCAAGGACACGAGCGGGTTTGGTATGACACATAAGTTATTGATTTTCAGGATAATATTCTGTTTGAAGTGGGGTTGAATTTTTAGAATATAGGCGTACGTTGAGTTAGGCCGAAGAGACTCAGGCGGGAAGCAGAAGCGGCCCACAAAGGTTTGGATGCCTGATAGCCTCTCCGGCCGAAATGTTTGCAGACAAAGGCGGCTTCGCGGTTCCCTGGCTCCATTCCACGCCGCTATAAGCTTCACAGAGCAGAGTGCCTCTTTTTATTCGAGCCAAAAAATGGCCGCAGTTTTCAGTTGGCCGGCTCAGTTCATGGTTTTCGATTGGCGGGCGGGTCCTCTATCCGGCTCATTGGATCACCACTTTCCGTGATGGCGCGCTGGTCCATTGCCGTGATCGCCTCGTGGGCAAGCGTCGCAGTTTTAACCGAGGTGGCACGAAGAATCCCTCCGTTGCGGTCACTATTTGGCATATGCAAAAATCGCGCGGACGGTGCCTGAGTGACAACGTGGTTCCATCGTACAAATGGTCACCATGTTGCGAATTGCGCGAAGCGTCCTGGAGTCCGGCGGCAAGCGAAGCGCGACGCCGCTTTCGGACGGGGTTCGCCTGCCAAACGCGAACGCGCCTTTGGTGGCTCGCGTGGTCCGAAAGCGATGTCCCGGCCACCGCACTCCAAGACGCAAACGTGTTTGGCCGACGCTTTTTCCATCGGACAAACGTTCAAGCTGTTGCGTATTGCGTGAGCCGCCAGAAATAAGCCAAAATCGCACGTTCATACTTGACCCACCACGCACCACGTGAAAATGCAAAAACTGATTCTCGCCGCACTTCTTCTCGTCCTCTCGATTCTCCATCTCCCCGCCCAAACGAACTCAGATTGGTCAAACTACGACTTTAATCTGCCTTCCAAGAACAGTCCTGACGTCCAGTGGTGGCGCGATTCGCGGATGAACTTGGACGAACGGTTGGCGTGGTGGCGTGACGCGCGATTTGGAATGTTCATGCATTGGGGGGTCTATTCGTATGCCGGCGGCACGTGGCAGGGCAAACCCGTCAGGGGTTATGCGGAGCATATTCAGCGCATCATGAAAATCCCCGGACCGGTTTATCGCCGCGACTTGGCCGGCCATTTTGATCCGACGAATTTTGACGCCGATACGTGGGTGCGCCTTGCCAAAGCCGCGGGGATGAAATACATCGTCATTACCGCCAAGCACCACGACGGCTTCGCCATGTGGCCGACCAAAGTCAATGATTACAACGTCATGGATGCCACGCCCTGGCATCATGATCCCATGAAAGATTTAAAGGCTGCGTGCAAAAAATTCGGCCTAAAGTTCGGCTTTTATTATTCTCAGGCCTATGACTGGACAGATGCCAACGCGCCGGGCAACGATTGGGACCGCGATAACCCCGGCGGCGACAAACGCATCGGCGGAGTGGATTGGTGGACTACCCGGCCCGAATTTATGAATCAGGCGCGGCGTTACGTGGATGAAAAAGCAATTCCGCAATTGTTGGAACTGATTCGTGTTTATCAGCCGGATATATTGTGGTTTGATACGGCGGGCAAATTGCCCCCGTCGGAAAACCTGCGCATCATGAAGGCCGTGCGGCAGGCAGACCCAAACGTCGTCATCAGCGGCCGGCTCGTTCATGACTGGGGCGATTATGCCGATACCACGGACCGGCCCGCCAATTTCCCGCCCTTTGCCGGAGATTGGGAAGGCATTCCAACCACTGATGAATCCTACGGCTGGAATCAAAACGATTTTTCCTACAAACCGCCGTCGCATTTTATTCAATTGCTCGCCAAGGCGGCGGCGCGCGGTGGGAACGTGCTGCTGAATATCGGTCCCATGGGCAATGGCGATTTTGATCCGCACGACGTCGCCATTTTGCAAGGCATCGCCAACTGGTGGAGCGTCAACGGGCAATCTATTCGCGGCACCTCGCGCACGCCGTTGCCGGTGCAAACGTGGGGCGAATCCACGCGCAAAGGCAGCATCCTTTACCTCCACGTTTTCAATTGGCCCGCCAGCGGACGCCTCGACATCGGCGGCTTGATCTCGGATATCAGTTCGGCCCAACTTCTGGCAGACAAATCCGCCGAACTCGGCTCTGAGCGGATCAATTCGTTCGACATGGAAATTGACGGCCTGCCCGCGGCGGCGCCCGACAAGGCCGATTCCGTCATCGAAATCAAGTGCGACGGCGAGATTCAAACGGATACCAACCGGCTGTTGCAACCGCAGTTCCTCGTCGACACGCTCCGGGCCTTCGACGGCGTGCTGCATGGAAAATTACGATATGGTCCCGGAAAAAAAACCGACGACTATGTGATGGATTGGACGTCCGGCAAGTCCATATCGTGGCCGGTCCGATTAAACGAACCGGCAAAGTATGAAGTGCTGATCAATTATGTCGCAACAGATGGTTCCACAGGCGGGACATATGCGGTCAAGCTGGGCGGGCAAACGCTAAATGGCGTGGTCAAGGCAGGGGATCCACAAATTGAGTCATTGGGGACGGTCTCGCTGGAGCCAGGGGCTTTTGAGATTTCCGTTTCGCCTGTGCAGATTACCGGCAATGAATTGTTTCGGTTGAGGAGTGTGACATTAAAAGCGTTGAAACGTTGATGGTAAGGACGCCGCGCTGCGGCGTCCGCGCCGCGTCCAGTGGCGCAACGAGTGTGGTCGGACGTCATACAGCACATGTTCCGCCCGGTATACGGGCGGTGACGGTGCAGCGCGCCGTCCCTACCTTCACGGCGCGAACACCGCGCGATAGTAGCGTTGCGGGAAAGCGTTCGTTTCGAGGTAGCTGAATGGCGAGGCATTGCTGAATACCGGGACCCAGTCCGTAAGGTTGGTTGAGGCCTGGATGGTGTAGGGCATTCCGCCAAGATTCTCGGCATTGCTCACGGTCAATTCAAATTCTCCATTTGTTGCAATGAGCGCCCCGGACAATGCCGCAGCCGCATTGCTATAAACGAGCAAACATGCCTGTGAACTGGCGACGGAACCGCCGGCGTTCGACACGACGACGGAATATCGTCCCCAGTTCGCCGGTTGAGCGTTGGTTATGGTCAAGGTCGAGTTGGTCGCGCCAGATATTGCGTTGCTGAGCCCGGCCTGGAAGTACCACTGATACGTTAATGGCGACCCTCCGGCTTCAACGCCAAACGTGGCATTCGAGCCGGCTTGAACAATTTGCTCGGTTGGCTGCTGGCTGATCCACGGGGGAATTGATTCGCTGCCGAGGGATTCATCATAATGAAAATCGTAGTGGCCGTTAACGCTGAGGGTGTTGCAGAAAATGGAACCAATGAAACCATAAGTTACGGCTCCGCCGCCGCCGAATGAAACGGAACTGCTGGGCGCGTAGATAAATGCGCTCTGGATTCCGTTGCCCTGGAACCAGAGCGAAAGATTCGTGTATCCGGCCACGTCATAAATGCTAAACGCTGCTGGATTGTCAGGCCCATTAATAATGGTCCCGTTTGCGGTCTCGCTGATGTTGCCGGTGGTGTAAATTGTCACATCTGCATTGGTATTGAGAGTGAATGTACTATTGCCGGATAGACTAATGCCGTTCGTGCAATAGAGCACGACGTTTGGAGCGTCCACGAAAATATTCCCGTTCAACTGGCCGATGGCATAATAGACGGAGCCCGTACTTGCAAACATATTGGTAATAACCATCGAATAAGTGACGACCTGTCCATTGGTGCCTGGTGTCGGAAGGGAAACCGTGCCGCTGCTGTTGGCTTGATATTGTGCTCCGCCGATATTTGTCCAGCCGAGTCCTGGAACAATTGTCCAGGTGCCTCCTATTTTAAAATAGGCATTTGGGGGCAGAGTTGCCGGCACGTGCAGCCAGTTGGTTTGCCAGCCATTCCTTGCTGGGTTCGGCAGACTTTTGGAATTAAATACGGCGCTCATGTTACCGGGGCCGCCTCAATGCCGCATCAACGATTTCAGTTTGATTTGGGGATGCCTTTGCTTGGTGTTGTGCCTGCCGAAAAGCCACGGAAGCCAGAGTGTTCGTGCAATTGGACCAAGGGCTGGGGCGATCAAGCGCGCGCGGAACGGAGTGTCACCAAGCCTCCTCACTGGCCCTAACCACAGCAAAACGGATATGCCAACGAAATTGAAACGACACCTCGTAAAATTCCTCGGAATTACGGTGGGATATTTCACAATTATGGACGGGATTGAACGAGCGCATTTGCTAATGAGTTTGGTCACGCAATCCGACAACTACGAAAAACTCGGATACGTCGTTACGGCAATATATCTGGTGATTTTCCTTTGGTTCTGCTGGCGGTTTTACACGGGCATTTGCCGTGATGGAGATTTTTTAGATTGATGTTGTTTTTATCTGGGCAATGTAGCTTTCTCATGGGAGATAAATTCCGGCAAGAAACCGAAGCGTGCCTTGCGCCTTGATTATATGGCTCGCTCGCGCCGTCAATGTAGTGCGCCCCATCGCCCGTCGCCTCCACATTGACCGCGCTCGTTTCGCCAGGGACCGGACGGCGCTTAGGAAGGCACGCTTGGAATGTGCATGTCTGGTTCAAAAAGTGGCTTGTCATTTGTTTGGTTTAGGCGATATAGTTCAAACATGGCTTTAACTACGCGCCATAAACTAATCAAAAGCCTGCAAACAGCGTTCCCGCGAGGGGCGCCATTTGATAGTCAGCAATTGACGAAATTGGGTGTTTCGTCAGCACTAGCGCATCATTATTTTAAGTCAGGATGGTTGACGCGGCTGGGACGTGGTGTTTTCACATTCCCCAACGACACACTGCGCCGGGAGGATTGTCTGAAATTCCTATCACGCCGGGTAGCCGGGTTTCATGTCGGCGGCAAAACGGCATTGGCTTGGCGCGGCATCCGTCACAATGTCCCAGCACGTGAACCGCTTTCCTTGTGGGGCGAAGGGAAGGCCAGTTTGCCTGAATGGTTCCAGAAATTATTTCCCTCACGTTACACGATGCGAAACCCATTTTCCTCCAAGTTGCCAAATGATTTCGGCTTGCAACCGCTGCCGGAAACACCCGACGGAGTTCCCGTGTCCGTGCCGGAAAGGGCGTTGCTGGAAATGTTGAGCGAAGTAGGCGTTCATCAGGAAATCGAAGAAGCTCGCAACATCATGGAGGGTGCAAGGTCATTGCGGCCCGATGTGCTGGCCACGCTGCTCAAAAACTGTCGGCGCGTCAAGGTCGCGCGGCTTTGCGTAAGCTGGGCCGAGGAATTGAATTTGCCGTGGGCAGCGACCGCGAAGAAGACCGCAGGAAACAGGCTGGGCAGTGGTCGCTGGATGAATCGCCTTAAAGATGGAACGCTGCTTGTGCTGAAACGATGATGGACAAAGCCTACATTGAAACTGTCCGGCTGTTGCTCGAATGTGCGCCCGCAATTTTCGAGACACCGCATTTCGCCATGAAAGGCGGCACGGCAATCAATCTGTTCATTGAAGATATGCCGCGATTGTCGGTGGACATTGACGTGGTTTACACGGACCACCAAGCGAGTCGCGACGAATCGCTGAAATCCATTTCAAAGGGATTGGATGCGACGCGAAAGCGGCTTACAAAAGCGGGACTGGAATCTGAAGTGTCAGCCACCAAGGACGGCGACGAGATCAAATTGTTCATTCGGCGCGGGCGCAACCAGGTGAAGGTAGAGGTGAACCACGTTTTTCGCGGCACTGTGCTGCCCGTAGAAACGCGGCAACTTGGCGACGAGGCACGAAAGCTGTTCACAACAGAATTGTCCGCGCCGATTCTGGCAGCGCCAGAACTTTACGGCAGCAAACTCGTTGCCGCGATGGATCGCCAGCATCCACGCGACCTGTTCGATGTTCGCGGTCTCTTTGAGCGCGGCGGCCTCACGCGGGAAATTGTTGAGTGTTTCGTTTGTTATCTCGCCGGCCACAACCGCCCCGTGCATGAAGTTTTGTTTTCGCGGGATCAGGACATGTCGTCGGCTTTTGAAAACGAGTTTGTGGGCATGACCCGCAATCCGATCAAGCTTGCAGAGTTGGAAGCCGTTCGGCGCAGACTGAAAAGGGAATTGCCTGCCGCGCTGACAGAAAGCCAACGAGAATTCTTGCTCGGCCTTGTCGCTGGTGAACCCAACTGGCAGTTGATGAAGTGTCCACACCTTTCACAACTTCCGGCGATTCGGTGGAAGCTTCAGAACCTCGCCAAACTCAAGAAATCCAATCCGCGCAAATTTAGTCAACAAGCCGAGGAACTACGGGCGAGACTTGCCGGATGAATTGAAATTGGACCGGCCAAGTCACCGGCTAAGTCACCGGCCAAGTCGGAAACGGACACCAAAACGGACACCAAACGGATTAAAAACGATACGTTCGGATAGAACCGTTTTTGCTTGAATGCCCAATAAAATCAGGCATATTTGAGATGCAACGGCGGGAAAATTAGGCCGATTCCGACCTCCGCCTCCAAACCTAAACAGCGTAAATGCAAAGGTTTGGAACACGGCCAACCGTGAGTGCCAGCAGAAATGCCAGCAGGGGAAATTAGGGGTTTAACTCTGGCCTGCTCCTCATAACACTCACGCGCTCCTTACCGGAGTCGAGATCAATCGTCGTAACCTCATCACTGTGAACACAGTTATGAGACAACGATACAGACTCT
>DASYYL010000181.1:0-4410 GCA_035933915.1 Verrucomicrobiia bacterium | reverse complement strand
GACATACAGGTGCTCTGCCCGATGAACAAAGGTTCACTGGGCATCCGCGAACTCAACGTGCGGCTCCAGAATGAACTGAACCCGGCCCGCGCCGACGAGCCGTCAGTGGAAAAGTTCGGCTGGCAGTTCCGGCCACGGGACAAGGTGATCCAGACCGAAAATGACTACGACAAGGACGTGTTCAATGGCGACATCGGCCAGATTGCCAGGATCGACCCGGTGGAACGGGAGGTCACCATCCGCTTCGACCAGCGCGAGGTTGTTTACGATTACGGCGAACTGGATGAGATTTCACTGGCTTACGCCATCACCATCCACAAGTCGCAGGGATCGGAGTTTCCCGCCGTCGTCACGCCGCTGGCGATGCAGCAGTACCTGCTCTTGCAGCGCAATCTCGTTTACACGGGTATCACACGGGGCAAAAAACTCGTCGTGCTGATCGGGCAGCGGAAGGCGCTGGCGATGGCGGTGAAGAACAACCGGACGGAGAACCGGTTTTCCGGGCTGCTGGCGCGGTTACTTGCGCCGGGCTGATGCCCGCGCACGAACTTTGCGCTCATAGCAGCGTTTTGCCTTTGGAGGGATGAATTCGGACCTCACGGGCGATGGTTTCACGGACAGCGGCTTCGATGCGTTCCAGGAAGGGGCGTCCCACCCGTTCAAACGGTTGGGCGCGGGAGGCGCGGGCAATTTCCAGCGCCGTCTCTTTGACTTTTTTCCGGTTCAGATGCGGGGTGGGGTTAATGGCCCGCAGGGTTTCGTTTACATTTTCATTCATGGCTGTGGCTTGGTCCAACGATGCTTCATTGCAATCGACACAACCATTTTACCAGGCCGGATTTGGCGCATTCCGGTTTTTGTAAACTGACCCATTGTGGTTATTGGCGAAAATCGTGATGGAGCGGCGGGCTTGACACGTTTTCGTCCGGTATTGACGCGAGTCAGTCGGCGAATTTTGAGGGTTGACACCGATTTCAGCTAATGTTTACGCGGTCGAAGAATTTGCGAAAAAAGTTTTCTGCCAGCGTGAGTGTGGCGGTGCTGGCGCTTTCGTTTTACTTCCAATACACTTTTGCCAAGGTTGGAGTGATGCCTGCCATTAAGGGACAAAAGATCAGAAACCGGCGCGGTGCTCGTTGGACCTTCGCCGAATTGAAGCAGCTTGGCAAAACGCCCGATTCAGTTCTGGCCCGGCGCACCGGACGCACCATCGGTGAAGTGGTGGCGATGCGCGAGCACCGGCGCATCCGGTTGCCAACACCGCCGCGTCGCTGGACGGCACGAGAAATAGAATTGTTGGGGACGATGAACGACGCGGAACTGGGACGCCGCCTTCGTCGTGCGAAGCAGGCGGTCCGTAAACAACGAATTGCTCTCAAGATTCCCCCGTTCAAACCGCCGTCCGAAAGCCGCCCTTGGACACGGGCAGAGATCAGATTACTCGGCAAAATGCGGGACGACCAACTGGCACGGCGGCTGGATCGGACCAAAGCGGCGGTTGGAATCAAACGACGCAAATTTGGCATTCCGGTTTTTGCGCGATTCTACCGGCTTTATTCGCCTGCGGAAGATTCGGTGGTGCGCAAATTTTCCTGTGCCGAGGCTGCCAGACGATTGAAACGGTCGGTGGAGTCCATTATGACGCGCCGCCAGCGTCTGGGATTTCGGGTAAAACACTGTTGCCCCCGGCGCTGGACGCAGAAGGAACTGGCACTGTTGGGAACCGTGCCGGACAAAACGCTGGCCCGGCATTTGAACCGCTCGTGGAAAGGTGTCTGGCAACAACGTTACGGTTTGGGAATTCCACGTTATCGTCAGCCTGGATACGGGCCTTGGACGGCGGAGGAAGATGCGCTGTTGGGCAAGTTTTCGGATGTTGAAGTGGCCCGGCGGTTGGGGCGCACCATCAGGATCGTCGGCAAACAGCGGCGAAAATTGGACATCATTGCCTGCCGGTACGCACGACGGCAGGGGAAACGTTGAAGAAGACGGCGTTTTTTATGAACCGACCAATGCCCATCACAAACGTCACCGCACACATCGTCGATTACTGGACCAGGGCCGAGCGAAATCCTTCGCTGAATGTCGCCGATTCACTCGCACAAGGGCTGGATGTTCCACTCTGGCAGATGGTCAAGGAAGCTGATGACTTGCGCAAAAAACGCACGCTCAGGAAATAAACTTCAAAGCCTGACGCCTGCTGATCGTGTGTCTTCACCCTGGCTGCAACACCGGAACTTTTCTCAGGGAAGCTGCGATGAACCGCCTCTTGGCGTTGGCTCATGAAAGCATGGCGTTGCCAGCATCGGCGCGACCCTTCCGACCGTGATGCATTCCATGCGTTGCTCCGCCAGCCGACCAAACCAAATGGACAAACCCCAAACGACTTGAGCCTCTCAGCCAGAAAACTTCAGGTCCTATCTTGATCTTTCTTGCCGAAAGGTTCACGGCTGAAATGCGCATCAAAAACTGAGGGGTAATTGTCCACAAATTTTAGGCATTCGTAGTGTTGGATGGCGTTCCCTAATCGTGCCCAAAACTTGATGGCGTTGACCACCGGAATGTTTTCAATCTCGAAATGTTCCACCCGCAGCCCTCGTTGTCCCAGGACCCGCTGTATGGCTTCGGGCATAATCCGTTCACGGGCGCTGAAAACGCTCATGGCCTGGCGTTCATGCCTTTTCAGCGTGTTCAACACCTGGATCGTCTTCCAACGGTGGGTCCTGATCTGCTCTGAATCATCAGGATTTGGATTTTCCAAATGTTGATTTAGCACGTTATCAGCGAAGCTTGGTTCGATAGCCAGCCAGTATGGGTGGAGTGATGTTTCTGCTTCGACGTAAAGCTGATGGACTAGGTCGCCGGAGTGAAACAGCTTGTAATTTACGATCCAGGACCCGGCAACAGTTTCCGAATTGAGCAGATGTGTCTCAAAATCCTGCCCGGCTACGTCCGACCCCATCATCCGGTCAAGGCCCGTAATATCGAAGGCTCCGTAGCACCGCTGACATGCCTTAGAGATAGCCTTCACCTGCCTGACAGCAAATTCGCCGGTAAGCGCCTGTGGATAAAACATAGTTCCACCGTGGCTATGCTTCCAGGCGAGCATATTGGCCAGAAAAAACATTTTAACTGAGGCCCCGGATTCCTGAGCCCGCGCCCATATAGCCTCTTGATGCTTGAAAAAACTCCCTCTGGCCTTCTGGCCAAAGACCCACTGATGACAAAAACCGTAAATCGCCTGGATGTTCTGAAGGTCCGCGTCCTCTCCTTCGATCCTGGGATAACGTATTTGATATACATCTGGAACGAAGCTAAAGCGAGCGTTATCAACACTTATCCGGTTGGCCAAGCCACCCATCAGGTCAGCGCAATCCCTTTTGAAAGGGCATCCCTGACAAATTGTATTCCCATGGTGCTGTTCCAATCCAAAACATGCCTTCGGTGGCTGGATAGCGGTTCGTACTTGATTCATAACCTCTGTCGTAATTTTTTGACCTGAGATAAAGGATTATTGGTTTAAGCCCTCCTCCCAGTTATAATCCCTGCTCCAAACGTTTTTCCCTGGTTCAAGGACATATCCAGTAACCTCGTTGAATTTATGAAGCTTTCTTCGTGTGGGGTCGTGGCCATTGCCGGAGAAAAGTGGATGTTCCAGTTTGGAAGCCGGGTTGGATTTGTTCAAGGCGAGGGGTCTGGAGAGGCTCATATGGATAAAAGCATAGTGCGCCGCTGGAAAATGGTGGATCGAGAGGCTGCCGATGCAGCAGAAGCAGACCACGGCCTTTCGGCCCGGCGCACAAATTTACGAATGTCATAATCTCGATCTCCGATAATGCCGTTTTCCAGTCGGCGGCCCATTTGGGGCGTTCTAAATACAGAACAAAATGGCCGGGGCAGCCACGCTGATGCCTGCCGGATTCCAGATCAGGGAGTCTTGACGGCAAGACACTTGAAAAAGCCCAATGAAATCAAGGCTTCTGAAGGCCTAACAGATTTTGTTGACAATTAAAAATGGGTGCCCATTTTCCCGAATGTCAGTGCGGCTGAGTGAAAATTTGAGAACCGGCAGGCCGGTGAAGCCAAAATAAGTCAAAAAAAACTTTATCTGATGCTGTCGAAAAACAAATCATACCCCCATCGAACGGTTCAGACCAAAATTCGAGACTTCTTGGCGTCACCGTTCATGTCCCTTAATTCTCCAGTTATTCCTTCGCCCCCCCGTCTTTCAGCAGCAAGACCGCCTCAGCATCCGGCTGGCCGCTTTGTTGCATGTAGCGGCTACATTTTTTGTTTACATTTTCGAGTCAAGTCCGGCTCGACTGCATTTATTTGAATTCAACTTCATCGTCGGAAATTACCGCATAGATGCCTGCGTATTTTCCTTCCTCAATTTCATACCGCCATGAA
>DASYYL010000161.1:0-6854 GCA_035933915.1 Verrucomicrobiia bacterium | reverse complement strand
ATCCTTAAAGACTGGCAAGGCCTCCAAACGAACGCCGGGAAGGCCGGGAATCGCGGAAATTCCGCACACTTCGACTTGTTGCCAAACTGTGAACACGGGCGGCAAACTACACGAAATCATTTCATCTGCGCGAGCATTTTTCGCAAACCGGGACGCCATGAACCGGGCTGGTGACCCAGCAGTTTTGTTAACTTTTCGTTGCTCATGACGGTATAATTTGGGCGGCGCATGACGGAATTAAAAAACGCCGTTGTTACTTTCTTAACCGGCGACGCTTGCGGGATCAAGCCAGCCCGCATCGCCTCTTCCAAAATTGCGAGCGTCCAGTCGTAGCGACTTACACCTCCGTCGTTGACCGCGTGAACCAGTCCGCTGACGCCTCGGCGGACCAGTTCAAACGTCCATTCCGCGAGGTTGGGTGCAAAGGTCGGCACCGACGACTGGTCGGTGGTGGCCTTCAGCTCACGACCTTCTTGCGCCGCACGCAATACTGTGTGGACAAAGGTTTTCGTTTGCGTGGGATGCCTGCCGAAGACCCAGCTCGTGCGCAGAACGAGATGATTCGCTGATGCCCGTAGGACTGCCTGTTCGCCGGAGAGTTTTCCGGCGGCGTAATGGTTTAATGGATTCGGCGCGTCGGTTTCGAGGTAAGGGGATTTTTTTTCACCGTCGAAAACGTAATCAGTTCCATAATGAACAAGGCGAATGCCGGCCTGAGCACAAAGTTCCGCCAGTCGCTGCGGGCCGGTGGCATTGACCGCCCACGAGAGGTCGCGCTCGATTTCGCAGTGATCCACCTGGTTGTAGGCGGCGGTATTGATAACGGCTTGAGGGCCAATCGCGGCCAACCGCTCCTCGATTTGCGCCGGTGCGGTCAAATCAAAATCCGAATGCGAAAGAAAAACCAAATCACAGTCCATCGGTTGAAGCTCACGCAGGGCATGAGCCAGCAATCCGCCACCGCCAGTCACCAGAATTTTGAGCATTTGTGTCAGCCTGCCAGACTGCAATGTCCCGGCAAAACCAGCTTTTAAGGGATGAGAAGTCGCAGGGTTGTCGCACCCACGGCTCTGGCCGTCGCTGTTACACCCTGCGGCGGAAACCGGACAGCGCGAGGACACCCATTCCCAGCGTCGCCCACACTGAAGGCTCGGGAACCGGCTGGATGGCCATGAACTCGGGATGATTCAAACCAGAGGCAAACAAACTCATTGCTCCGCCCGGCGTGATTTTATAAATGCTGTTGCTGGCAGGGGCATTCCAGGCTGACACAAAGAGATTACCCGTACTATCAAACGTCAGGCCCTCGGCATTATCCAAGCCAGAGGCAAAAGTGCTTCGGGCTCCGCCCGGTGTGAATTCATAGATGTTGCCGCTAGAGGCATCCGCCTCAAACAAGTTGCCGCCACTGTTGAATGCCAATCCATTAGGATTTAAACCGGAGGCGAAGACGCTTTGCACTCCTCCCGGCGAGATTTCAATAATATTGCCACTCAATTGAGCCCCCACAAACAGATTGCCTGCGCTGTCAAAAGTCAGTCCAACAGGACCACTCAACCCGGAGGCAAATGTGCTTTGTATTCCGCCGGGTGTAAATTCGTAAATGTTGCCACTGGCGTAATCCGCCTCAAACAGGTTGCCCGCACCGTTAAAGGCTAGGCCAAGTGGACCATGCAACCCGGAGGCGAAGATGCTTCGCAACCCGCCCGGCGTGAATTCAGAGATGGTGTTGTTGCCTGTATCCGTCACAAACAGATCACCTGCAGTATTGAAGGCCAATCCGCTCGGGCTCAGTACAGAGGCGAAGGTGCTTTGCACTCCACTTGGCGTAAATACATAGATGTTGCCGCTCCCTCCATCCGCCTCAAACAGATTTTGCGCCTTGACCATGCCGGGAATGCTTAAGGCTATAATGGTTGCGATTGATATTGATAGGTGATTTTTCATAATGTGCTCCTACAGTTTCGACTTGGTTGAGTTGATTCAAACTGACACGAAAAGATATTCTAATGAGAAAAGGGTTTTTATGTCAAGCCAAAACACTGGATTGCCCCGAGGACCCGAGGACCGAGTTGACTCAAATTAAAAGACACCGGGGAGGGGAAACTGGGGGGAGGGCAAAAGGGTCGTTGACTCATGGGAAAAAGACACCGGAAATCGGTGTGAATGAACATGAGTAAGGAACTGAAGAAGGATTGGCTGCCGAAGTTGCAAACTCGCTACTCCGGGCGCAGTCGCGAGGGTAAGAGTCGGATGCTCGACGAGTTGTGCGAGGACTACGAGTATGAGCGCAAGTATGCCATCAAACTGCTCCGGGGCGGCCTGCCCGCTCCGAGCGGAGGGGTTCACCCGGGACCGGACCGGCAGTATGAGGTCGTTGAGCCGATCGTGCGGCAGATCTGGCTGACGGCTGAACAACCTTGCGGCAAGCGGCTGGTGCCCGTCCTGCGGCAATGGCTGCCCTACTACGAAGCGCGCTATGGGCAGTTGAGCGCTCGGCAGCGGAGCTTAATTCGGCACGTCAGCCCGGCCACAGTGGATCGGCTGCTGGCGCCAGCTCGGGCCCGGCATTCGGGCCGGGGTCGTGGCGGGACCAAGCCGGGGAGTCTGTTGCGCTCGGAAATTCCGATTCGTACCGGCACTTGGGACCTGAGCCGGCCCGGTTATTTGGAGGCTGACCGCGTCGCTCATTGCGGGACGAGCCTGGCGGGGAGTTTCATTTGGAGTCTGACCGATACGGACATTTTGAGCGGCTGGACCGAAGGCGGCGCGGTGTGGAATAAAGGCTCTGTAGGCGTGTTAAGCGCCACTCGGCAGGTGGAGGAACGCTTGCCGTTCGCTTTGCTGGGGTTTGATTCGGATAACGGGGGCGAGTTCCTCAATCATCATCTGTGGACCTACATGAGGGAACGCAAACAGGCCGTGGAATTCACCCGCTGGCGACCCTACCACTCCGACGACAACGCCCATGTGGAACAAAAGAACTGGACCTGGGCGCGGCAACTCCTGGGCTATGGGCGCTTGGAGGATCCGGACCTGGTGGCCCCCATCAGCGCACTCTATCGAGAGGTGTGGGCACCCTGGCAGAACTTCTTCTTGCCCTGCCTGAAGCTGGAGGAGAAGTGGCGGGAGGGCAGTCACTGGCGCAAGCGCTACGAACCGCCCCAAACCGCTTACGCCCGGCTATGCGCACCAGGAATCTTGCGTCCCAAACAGCGTCGGCAATTGCGCGAGCGCTATGCGAGTCTGGATCCATTCGATTTGAAGGATGAGCTGGAGAAAAAACTGAAGTGCATCTTGAAACTAAAACCAAATTGATCGGCGCCCCCCCAAAAGAAACAACAGAGCTGGGTTTTCGGCCGCAAGGGGGCGCGAGCTGAGGCTCAAAGCTCGCCCCCTTGCTCGTTTTATCTCGCAATCCAACGCCCCAAAACGTATCACAACCAGGAAACCAGAACATGGGTCTCAAACGACCGGCTTACTCAGAACCCGCCGGTGTCTTTTTTCCATGAGTTAACGGGGGACGGGGTATGCTTTTACAGGTGCTTCACTCGCTGACATCGCGGAGCAGACGGGCCATATTTGACTGTGGGAAGGGCGCTCAAGGTGAGAGTTCTACCAAAGGTCTGATGCATTTTGCAAAACGATGTGCGCCATGTCGAACAACCACGCTGACTGCCTCCTTTTGTTCTAAAACGGCGCGCGCGGCGGCATGGGCTTGACAACAACAATCTTCTGCCGCCAAAAAATTGACACCGACGTGCCTTTTCCAGAGGAACCACCGTAAAAACTTTCGGAACAGCGACAGATTCTGCAACTTCAGGTGCTGCGCGGTATCCATTTGCGTGAGCCTGCCCGACTGCATTTACGGGCGGGCAACAATGGTTTTCAATGGAATCAGGGAGCCACCTTTAACCGGTCACGGTCCTTTGGAAGGTTGCCTGTTTTCGGTGGCCCGGCCGGCTTGTCAATCGTGATTTTCCATCTCACGAATCCTTTGATGTCCCCCCAATGGCCAAAACCAGGACGCAAAAAATGGCGGACCATCCACCAATCGCCGCGTTGGCGATAATTTCGGATGGCCCTGCGCTGCGACAAGATGTAACCGCGCAACCGCCAGCAATCAGCCACCGGTTTGAACAGGGACCAAACAAGAAATGAAGGCATTCGCGCCAGCAATGTCCCGGCGATGGCCTCAGCCGTAATGAGGGTAATGTGGCTGAACACCAGCAACAGCAGCGGGCCATTTGCATTTTTGAGGATGGTAATAAGCTGGTTGCGGTTCGCGTAGAACCGGCGGAATCCTGTCGTTCCACCGGTTCTATCAGTGCAGCCGGCAGCGGCGTGGTGCACGCCCGCGGCACGAACCAGTTCCATGGATTCTCCAGCGATGTGCACGCGCCAGGACAGGTCCATCTCCTCGCCGTACACCAGAAATTCCCGGTCAAACCCGCCCAACTTCTGAAACAGTTCTCGTTCAATGAAAAAAAAACTGCCGACGATAAAGGGCTGCTCGATTTTGTGCCGCGGCGAAAGCGAGGTGGGGCAGCCAAAAATGTCAAAGCCCGGTCCACCCTGATCATGGGTGCCGGACACGAAGTTTTCATCGTTGTAGCCGAGCTCGACAGCGGAAAAAACCTTGGCGGACGATGATTCAGCCTGGCGGACAAGTGCCTCGAGACAATCGCTTTCAAACCACACATCGGGATTCAAAAAGAAGAGGTATTTGCCCCGGGCCGCCCGCGCACCGAAGTTGCAGCCGCCGCCATATCCGTAATTGCCTCCGGTAGGCAGAAAGCGCCCGTTGGGCCACCCTTTCATTGCCTGTTCGCAGATCTCTGCCGAGCCATCCTTGGAAGAGTTGTCCACGAGGATGGTCTCGCAACGATCCAAAATCGTTTGTGCCCGCAATGATGAGAAGAAACGATCCAACCACGGCTTGCAGTTGTAATTGACAATAATGAGGCTGACAATTGGATTCATGCCTTAACCCAAGATAAAGCTGTGATAGCAAAATTTCAATCCATTCCTGCCAATGCGACCATTAACTTTGTTTGGTTGAGAGTTATGATGCCAAGCTTCAACTTTTCAGGAATGTCGTTTCTAAACGTTTGGGCTTGCAGGCGGCACATTGGAGAACAAAAAATCTGGATGCGATGGCAGCGGCGACAGGCATGCGTTGTGAATGCCACCCGGAGATTTGCGGGAACCATCTGAATCAGAGGAACCCTTGCCAGTAGCGGTCGCAAGTCCGCCCTCAAGGCCGGCCAGCACGCAGGCGAGTACCGCGAACATCAAGCCCGTCCGAAAATGCAGCCAACCAGGTTGCGGAAACATAAATACGCAATGGTTTCAGGTGGCTGGCTCGATTGGTAGCGGGTCGAACCCCGTTACCGCTCGATTGCTGAACTTGACTTGTCGGGTTGAATATTTTTAAAATTCGAGGAAAGTATTACCGGCTGCTCTACTGATACAACGTTCTCAGACGCCTCAACCATGGTGCTCCCAACATCTCCACCGATTCCCGTGACACGAGAATGGCCGCTGGTTTCCATCCTGATCGTGAACTATAACGGTGCGGAAGTGTTGAAAGACTGCCTCGAATCACTGCAGCGGGTGACTTATCCTCGGTTCGAAGTGGTTGTAGTGAATAACGCCTCCACCGACTCTTCGGCCGAGGTGCTGGCACAGCACCCGGCTGTTCATGTTGTACATAGTGACCGTAATCGCGGGTTTGCGGGGGGGAATAATTTGGGGCTGCCGGCGTGCCGCGGGCAATTGGTGCTCCTGCTGAACAGTGACACCATCGTTACACCTCACTTTCTTCAGCCACTGGTGGAGTATCTTTACGAACACCCCCGGGTCGGAATTGTGCAGGGCAAGCTGATTTTGAGCCGACACGGGAATGCCTTGGATGTTTGCGGCTCCTTTCTGACCCGCTTCGGCTTTCTTTATCATTATGGTTATTGGAAACAAGATGCGCAGAAATACAATCGCAATTACCCCGTTTTCACCGTCAAAGGCGCCTGTTTGCTGTTTCGCCGGGAACTGATTGCCGCCGCCGGAGGTTATTTGTTCAACGAGGATTTCTTCTGTTACTACGAGGAAACTGATTTTTGCCATCGCGCTTGGCTGGCAGGATTTGAGGTGCATTTCGTCCACAGTTCCACCATCCTGCACCTTCACGGGGCCACTTCGGAACGAACGCAATCAAGTGGCTTCGCCCTGCGGCAGTATTTAGCCAACCAGACCTTTGGCTTATTGGCCAATTTATCGGCCGGATCGCTCTGGCGGATCATGCCCGGCTATTTCCTGGTCTTCTTCGCGAGCACGACGCTGGCCGCGCTGACGGGCAAAAGTTCCGTGTTGGGAGCCCATTGGTATGCGCTTTTATCCAGTTGTCGGCGGCTCGGAAAGATTCGTGCCCAGCGTGAGTTGATCCGCAGAACGCGCAAAATCAGCGATCGGGAATTGTTCGCAAAAGTTATGCGGAATCCCCACCTTGATTATTTTACCAAGACTTTTCGGGGGCGTCTGAGCGATTATGAGGATGAAATCCTGAACTGATATTTGCATGGCTGTGGTAACAACAGTGATGCCTGTTTTCAACGGAGAACGGCATCTTTTGGAAGCGCTCGATTCCCTTGCGCACCAAAGCCGGCCGCCGGACCGGGTAATCGTGCTGGACGATTGCTCGACTGATCGGACCAGTAAAATTGTCACCGGTTTTAAAGGGCTGCGTTGTGAATATCGGCTGAACGAACACAATCTTGGTCTTTTGGCGAACCACAACCGGGCTTTGGAACTGGCGGTGGAAACGGATTTCCTGCATTTCTTGCATCAGGATGATGTGC
>DASYYL010000103.1:0-12986 GCA_035933915.1 Verrucomicrobiia bacterium | reverse complement strand
CAACGCCTTCGCACACAGATCAAAGGCTTTTCCCGCGTCGCTTTCTTGCGAATTAACCGCCAGCAATTTTGCTAAACGAGAGTGTGGCCCAGGGAAATTGACAGCCTTCCGCTTTGCCTTGATCCACGCACTGCGAACTTGTTCGCGCCACGCGAGCGCGGCTTTGCCTTTTGGTGAGTCTGGCTGCAAACCTGCGGCCATTGCCGCAAGTGCGAGGGTGTAGTAATTTACGGCGTCTTGAAACAACTCATGATGCCGCCAGAGGTTGCATTGCCAATCATCGAGTTTTTTCCAAGCGGGTTTGCCGGAGTCGTCCTTGCCGTTGGGAATTTCAACGGCGTTTACTTTTCCGAAATAGATTCTATTCATGATTGGAGGTTTCGTTTTTAAGCCGCCAAAGCTGTTGGTAACGCTCGAACAATGAGGTTCAGCTTGATAATTTCGGTTTCCAATTCGACAAATGGAACAAGCAGCAAATGGTTGACTTGATTGCGGCAAATCGTCAGAAACACCAAGCCAGTTGTTGGTGACAATTTAATCAATGAGAGGCTGTCGTTTTCTCCTCCTGACGCGTATTTGAGAAAAACGTCATCTATATCAAGAATATCTGAATGACAGTCCGGTTCATTTCCAAACATCCCAGAAAACAGCATGGCATCGTAACTTTCTGCTTGAAACAGCGTCTTCATGTTAATCGCAGAGCAATGTTGAGAAATCAGTGATGATTTGGCAACAAAAATCTTTTGTGGATTTTCAGCGATGAAAAATTGCTCAGATAAAAAGTGCCTTGGAACAACCAAGGCAGGAAGGCAAAGGCATACGAAGGCAATCCAAGATTTCTCAACAAGCTCTGCCCGCCTCAGACCAATGGTTTGAAAGCCTAACTCACTAACACAGCATTCATGTGTGCCAGTAGGTTTGGCGTTCAAACAAAGATCATGCCTTTCCAGTGGCGGAAGAAAGGTGCTCAGTAGCCGTAGCCGCGAACAGATTAACCTATTTTGTTTCATTCCGACAATTCCTATTTCAATTCAACCATTCATTCCCGCAACTTGGGATCGGCTTTGGGAATGTGCCGCAATTCGCGGCGTTGGGTGACAGCGAGAACTGAACGACCAATCCGGTTGGCGACTTCGGTATCCGGCATCGTTCCGAGCAATCGGAGTTCATTCGCCATCCAGGAGACACGCGATTTTTTAGGACCGGCATACGCGGGAACATTCAGTGACCGGCGCTTGAAGGTCGCGACATATTCCGGGCAGCCAATTTGTTCCGCCGCTTTCCGGTCGGACATGGTGCCCAGCAGGGCGAGTTGTTTTTGCGTCCAGACATGACGCACCGGCGAACGATTGGGAATGCCCAGGCGGTGACGGCGTTTGAGAACGGAAACAACACTCCGGCCAATTCGCTTTGCCACTTCCGCGTCCGGCATGGTGCCCAACAGTTTGTCTTCCGCGTGCGTCCACGGGTGAAATTCTGGATTAAAGAACGGGATGCCAAGTTTCAGACGCTTGTGACGCACGTTCTTAACGGTGCGGCCGGTCAGCTCGGCCACTTTGCGGTCCGGGTGATTGCCTAGCATGGCAATCTCGCCGGATTTCCACTGGTGATAATCGGGATGCTTGAATGCAATGCCAAGCTGGCGTCGCCGATAGGCCACTTGATAGCGGGGCCGTTTGAGCAACATGGCGACTTGCGCGTCTGGCCGGACACCGAGAAGTTCATCGTCTTTCGGATTCCATTTTTTGAGGAAGCGGATGTGCTTTCGATGCCGACGGGCGGCAACCGCCGTGACAGTCCGACCAAATTTTCTGGCAAGTGCTCGATCCGGTTTGGTTCCCAATAACCGTTCTTCGTCCGCCGTCCAGGGACGGTTCTTCGGCAGTGCTGTGCCATTAATGCGGTTCATGGTCGGAGCGTTTTGGCCAGTTGAAGTTTTATATCCGATTTTGCGAGCACACACTAGCCAGAAATAGACGTGTCAGCAGTGCGGATGCTGCTGCCCTGCCAGTGAACATCACGACGACCGCAAGATTGGTCGAATGAATTTTACACCGCTGACCGGCAGGAGAATCTCACACGGTTTCGGTGGCAACGATATTCTCGAACCCGGAAATAATATCCGAAAAATGCGCATTCAAAAATCTCACCACCTTGGCATTGTTCAGGAGTTTTTTGATGTAACCGCGTGCGCACGTCAGGCACATCATGTTTTCCGTAAAATTCGCCTTCACCGCCTTAAAGTCTTTTTCAAGCGATTCCATTTCGCGTTCCATGTTGGCCAGTTCCTCTGCCGACAGGCCGGTTTTCTTTTTTGGCTCTGACGGATTCACACGCTGCTCATCCGGCGTCATCAATATCAACGATTCGACATACCCGATGGAATAATTGTTTGCCGTCACCATCACATCTGCGATTTCAATTTGACGCAGCGGTTTCACTTTTTTCAGCAAGCGGATTGCCTTTTCGGAGATGTTTTTGTCCTTTAGCAAGTTTGCCGCCTCGTCAGCGATGCCGTCCAGCAATTCAATCAACCCACGCACGACGTTCAGCGGCATATCCAGTGCGCTGGCAATTCGCTCCGGGTTGACGCCGTTGCGAATCGCTTTGACGATCATTTTGTGACACTGAATGGGCGGCAGCCGGTTGATGCGCGCATTGTAGGTGAAACATTCGTCTTCATTGGAAATAATGCACTCGGCAACCGTTTCGCCGAGTTGTTTCAAAGCAAAAAGGCGCAGGTGCCCGTCCAGCAGCAGGAATGTGCCTGACTTGTCCTTTTGGCGGTGAACCACGAGCGGTTCAATCATCCCCACTTCGCGTATGGATTTAACAATCGCCTGATAGCGGCGCAAATTGTGGGGACTTTTGATTGTTCGGATTGGCAATATCGCCTCCAATGGAATCTTCTCGGTCTTCATTTCAAATCCCAGTTTCATTTCATTTGTGCTCATATTTCTTCCTTTTGTTGTGCTGCAACTTTTTCTCCGAGGACTTTGGGCATGGTTGCCAGCGATTCCGCCCGCAACAATGTTACGAAATGTTCATTGGTCGTGAGTTTGCTGAACGCCGTCACGACGAAAAGGAGTTGTTCTTCGCAGACGCGCGCCTTGCGAACCAGCAATTTTCGTTTTTCGCTCTGACGCCGATAGACGCTGACCATGTTTTCTGCGCTTGGCCGGTTCTTTCGCGAGCCGCGCCCACCTGAACCGCGCTGTTTTCCCAAAAACCGGCGTTGATCCATAAATCTTTTAATCTCCCGAATTTGCGCCTGGTTGAACTGCTTCTTTTCGTAGGCTTTCAACAATGCCCTTTGGGTTTCAACGCCATCGGTTTTGGCAATGTCCATCGCCACGCCGAGCGGCACCTTTCCATTCAGTGCTGCATCCAGTAATCGTTCCTCACCAGCCTTTTTCAATGCAATCAATCCGATGATTGTTTCACGGGTGATGTCCAATTTCCGGCTGATGTCACTATTATTATATCCTCGTTCCTTCAAACGCTGAATCTCGTTGAGCAACTCCATTGGCGAGGGCAGCCGCCGGGCCATGTTTTCTACCAGGCTGCGAAGGAGCCGGTCTTCCCTGCTGATTTGAACGACAATGGCCGGAATTTCCTTGAAGCCGAGCGCCATGAACGCTTCGAGCCGACCCTGCCCGCAAACCAGATCGTAACCCTCACCTTCGGCTTCATCGGCAGCGCGGACGCTGACCTGAATCGGTTTTTTCAATCCCAGCTTCCTGATGCTTTGAACAATCACTTCAAATTTCCTCTTGTCCCGATGACGCGGGTTCAAAATGCGAATTTGGTCAATCGGAATCATTTTCACGTCTTCATTCATGCAGCCTCCAGAATTTTGATGCGTTCGGTCATGGTAAAAAAATAATCGAGTGTCTCAAATCGGTAGGCATCCAGATAAAATCCGTTGTCCTCGGCAACGCGCAGGTTTTCCCAAGTCATGTCAATGCCCGGCAGCAAATAATAGTCCCGGATGCCTTCATTCGCCGCGTCCATCCGAACGGCGATGGTGATGTCCGGTTTCAGACCGGCATCCAACCGTATCAACCAGCGCGACGCGCCCGCTTCCGTGGTGGTGTGCCGGCATAGGACGATGGAAACGCGCAATTCATCATTCAGCCAAAGTAATTCCGAACTTTGGTCCCATCTCGCAGACGCGCCGAGAGCCTCAATTTTCTGGATGACTGCGCCAATAATTCCGGGATGCTGCTGGCGCAACCGGCGATTGATTTCGATGAAGCTGTAATCAATCTGCGGGTCATAGCCAATCAGCCGGTAGGCAGAAACCAAACTGCCAAACCGATGCCGAAACGCCGCGCTCGACGGAAAATTTTCGGCCTCATCAATCAGGATGCCGCTGATTTGTCCATGTTGGCTCAAGAGGCCGCGTAGCTTTTCCAACATTTCCTCGTCGGTAAATCTACGACTGCGTGCAAGAATGATTTCCCGCGCTTTGAAAAATTGTTCGGTTTCGATGATGGCCTCAAATTTGCCGTCTGCTCGAATCCATTTGTCCGGCGGATTTTCGACGTGCTTGCGCTTCAGTTTGAATGACGTGCGATGATAAACATTGTTGCCGATGTATTTTTCGTTGGTGAGAATTTCGTGAACCGTGCTGCGCGTCCACGGTCGCCCGAAATCCGTCAGGATGCCTCTCGCGTTTAGTAGATTTGCGATTTCGGTTTCATTTTTACCTTCTTCAATGAATGCCCTGTAAATCCATCGGACAATTTTGACTTCATCATCCGGCCCGCGCACCAGAATGATGCGGTCGGTCTGGATGCTTTTTTGTTCGCCCATTTTTAGTATCGTTTTCCGCTGGCCGCTCTGGTCAATCAGCATCCGGCGCAGGCCGAAGCCGGCTGTGCCGCCCTGCTTGTAGCCGAGTTGAATCAGCCGGCAGGCCCCTTGGAAAACCTTCGTTGATAATTCACGGCTGTATTCTCCCGCCATTGTCCGCTTCATGGTTTTCATGACTGAGGACATCGGGCTGCCGTCATTTTCAAATTGTTCCGCGCAGTAGTGGACCGAGACGCCCGCCCGGCGACAGATGTATTCGTAATACGCACTTTCGTCCGCATCCTGAAACCGTCCCCACCGGCTCACGTCATACACAAGGATGCTGGAAAAATCCGCCTTGCCGTCCTGAACATCCTGAATCATCTGTGCTAGTGAATCCCGGCCTTTAATGTTCAGGCCACTTTTGCCTTCGTCCGAATACTCCTTTACGACCTCCATGTCTCGGCGCTTTGCGAATTCGTGAATTACATCCATCTGGTTGCTGGTAGAGTATTGCTGGTGCTCCGTGGACATCCTCACATAAAGCGCGGCGCGCTTTTTCAAATCTTCATTGGCATTTTTGTCCATGTTTCACAGTCATTTTACTTTTTGCGCCTTGGCCGGTCTTACGTCTGAATACCTCCTCACGATTTTGAAGCCTCGACGTTTGGCATATTTACGAATGACCCTCATTTGTCCGGCAATGGACTGATTGGCCGTCTCTCTGGCGTAAGCGGCCCCGTCGGGAACTGGAGGTTTCTTCTTCATACAAAAAAGTTCATTCGCCGCTCATACTGAAATTGAAATCGCGGCTCGTTATTCTTAATTTTGAAAAGCGAAACGCCGGAAATGCGTCGTTTGGCTTTCAAACGCGGTTCGGACACTCTTTTCATCATCGCGAAAATTTTTCCCGGCGTTGCTTCTCAAGAAAATGCATAAGTTGTGTGGAGCGACGGATGCCATTTGATAACAAACTTGCCGTCGCTAGGGGGAGTGGCAGCGATAACGGCCAAACAAGGTGACACCGAAGCGGCTTACCAGCGTTACTGTGATTTTTTCGATGCCGCCGAAAATCTTGACGATGACCGCCCACCACCCGGTTGCATCCGGTCGCGGCGGAGAACGTTCGACCGCAGACCTTATGATGCCGTCAATTTCTGGAAGCCAGTTGGCGAATTTGTTCCAATACAATTTCAGCAACGGGAGCCAGGAAAGGGAACGAGCGCCGAGAGTCCCGGTGAAAAATTCGGTTATGGTGGCGTTCAGAACCAACCGATACGGTTGCGCGAAGGATGGGAGGATGCTGGTTGTCCTGTGGCAAAAGCGACACCGAAACCGACGCACAAAAATTCGCAGCACACCGCGCTCCGCGCTCGTGATGTTGCGCGAATAATAACCCAACGCGGCCAATGCGTTAAGGACGCCACAGCGGGGACACCTGACGGGCCGCCGGATGTTCCGCTGAAAATTCTCATGCGCGTAACGGTCGGGACTCAACGAAACTGTGCAAATGATCTGCATGGTTTCGTTGCTGCATGGCTGGCGCTCTCAATGATGTAATTCCCAAACCCGTCGTAATCCCAACGCCCATTCCCCCAAAGCTTTTCGTGCCAATACCGGGTCGGTGAGTTCTTTTTCTTGGTGCGCGACGTAATCGTTTCGGAAGGTATTGATACTGCTAACCAACCTGTAAATTTCGTCAGGCATGGCTGAAAACTGTTTGCCTACGACATCAAAAACCCCACCCACTGCCGCATTTGGCTTCCGCGCGTATTGAAGACACCAACGCAACAGTCCGATAGGACTCATGCCGTTGTGATCCACCAACGTTCGTTTCAAATCCTTGCCGCGCCGCCGATACATTTCCCCATCTTTTGCTGACAGGTGATTTAAGTCCGGTGCAAAAAACTTTTGTTGGGCCTGATGGTCAGTTGGAATATCAGAGTCGAGCAATTTTAACATCACAGCCCGCGATGCGTCATCCAGTGGGCCAAGCAATGGCGTGAACACTGGCGCGAAGGATTGGCCGGTTTTTTTCTCCAGAAATTGGAAAAGGCTGATTGCCTGCTGAACCATTTTCTGGTGCGCCGACGGCAACGCCGCGAAATCCGGCTCACTGATGAATTCCTTGGTCTCACTGGCCCGCACTTCGCCAAACGCCAACGTCATTTGAGGCTCTGCCGCTTCATCAATCAAATCTTGCAGCGCCGGTTCACACGAACGCGCGAGCACTTCCAGCCGGTTATCGCCAAAGGCTTCAAACGTTTGTTGCGGGACGTAGAGATATGACCATTTGATTTTTCCTTTCGACGCCTTACACCATGCAACCGCAGCGCGGGCCTTTAGCGGCACGTCCCTATCCACGCGGCCTTTGGTTTCGACGAGCACGTAATGACCATCGCCCAATCGCGCGAGGAAATCGGGCGTGTAAAACGCCAGTTGCCCGTTCCCGCTTAAATAATCCACGCGCAACGATTGCGGACCTGCGTTTTTGCAAAACGCCGCCACGTCGGGTGCAACATCAAGAAACTTGCACATGGCCACTTCCAGGTCGCGGTTGCACGGCGCGAGATTGAACAACGTCCGCCCGGCGGGAATTGCGGGGCGGTGCGCCGAGTGCGTCACCTGGAATGGTTTCCAGAGCGAAACGGATTTGCCCGCGCCGACGGCTTTGCGTTCTTCTTTGACGGTCGTCCGCTTCAAAATCAACGGGACAAAGGTGGCGCGCACGTGCTCACGCACGTCGGCGTCGCCGATACGGTTTAACAATCGCGAATCGAACAACGTCAGCTTTTCTTCAAACAGAATTTCTGTGAAAAATGTTTCCAGCAACGGCGCAAGCACCGGATGCGTGCCGCGCAATCCACAGATGCGTTCCAATTCCTCGCGATAAAACGACACCGCGCCCATGCCATTTTCCAGCAACGGCAGGCGAATTTTCATGGATTCGACCAATTCGTCGGTGATGAGGTGTCGTCCTTCGTAATGAATTTCTTCCGCACGCACCTCGCCGACGGGCAAAGGGCGATACCGCGCGAATTGTTTGCGCACATCCTCTATTGTCAGCCCTTCTATCGAAGCCGTTCGGCTGAACCCACCGCTGACTTCCGGCAATAAAATTTCAAGCGCGGCAAAATCCTTGTGCTCCTTGTCGGGAAAAATGGTGACAGTCGTTTTCGGAACGTTCTCAACGTCAATCGTCTCGATGAATAAACCTTCCTGTTCTAATTCCTGTGCGTAAAGGCTGACAAATGCTGGATGCTCAACTACCGTTACGAGTTCCGTCGCTTCGCCCGGCGGCGTCATACGCCGCAGTCCGCGCCCAAGCGTTTGTTCCGGCAGGATGTTTGCCTTTGACGTGTAGGGCCGCAACGGGACAATCGTTGTGACATTCTTCACGTCCCAGCCTTCACGCAGCATCAACACCGAAACAATGCACGAATACGGATTCTGGTCGGAATCAAGCTGCCGGGACAACTCCCGCAGTGCTTTCAAATCCTCGTCACTGATTTCCTTTTCACTTTCCTCAAAAACCGGGTAGCCGTTTTTCCTGCCGCCAATCCATTTGACCTTGCCTTTAAGATTCGTGTGAAGGTTCGTGGTTTTGCCGTTGAGTTCTTTGAACACCGGATCGGTATTCAGCCGGTGGGTAATTTGATTGGCGTCGTTCGTGTCCTCCGTCATCACGAAAAGCAGCGGCTTTTTGCCGCTCTTTTCCCATTCCTCCTCTGATTTCAGCCAACGTGCGTAACCAACGCGCAATTGCTCCTCGAATTTTTCCGACGCATCTGTGCTTGTGCGTTCCACCCAGCCTTTGCCCTTGCCGATTACCGGCGTTTTTACAATACCTGCGTCCACCGCCTCCCCCAGCGGCGTGTCGCAAACGATGTGCTGGAACATCTGCCCGCGATTGTCCTTTGGCGTCGCCGAAAAATCCAATTGCGCGACCAACCCGTTCCCGGTTCGGCTTGAAATCGTTTCGTGCAAAAATGCAATCGCCTCATTTGCCGCCGAATCGGGGTCCCACAAGTGATGCGCCTCGTCGTTCAACACCATCACACGGTCATGGCTGGTGATGCGCTTGCGCAGCTCCGCGCCGGTATCCAGTGCCTTCGCGCGCGATACCGCCGGGCCAACCCAATCGTATGTTTCCGCCTCTTTCTTCCGGCGCTCATTATCGTAGAGCCGGTGGATGTTCGTCAGGTAAAGCGTGCCGCCTATGGCAGCGCCGCTGGCTTCGTCCTGCAACACAACGGACATATTCCAGTCACCGCGCCACGCGACTGGAATCAGTGGGTCTTTGTCAAAAATATCCTGCCCGCCTTCTGCCGGTTTGAAATCCGTTTTCAACCGCTCGAACACGGTCAGGTTGGGCGCGACGACGACAAAATGTTTTGCCATCGGAGAATCACTCTCGCGCAGCGCGTGAAAATAGCTCCACACGATGGCCAGGCTCATCACTTTTGTCTTGCCCGAACCTGTCGCCAGCTTGAACGCATACCTTGCCCAGCGGTCATCGTCCGGGTTCACGCCCAGCGCAGCCGTTTCCGCACTTGGCCCGCCGAACTCGGCTATCAATGGCGTCAGCGACCGGATACCACGCACCTCGTAGAGATAAATCAGCGTTTCAATCGCCTCGCGCTGGCAGAAGTAATAACGAAACGGAATTTGCTGGTCGCCGGCATCAATCAAGTGATCGCGTCCAAACCAATGATGCAACAGTTCCCGCGTCGTATCGGATGCGCCGGGATAATCAGTTTCCCGCCATGCCTTCACATTCGACCGCAGCGTTTGGGCGACGGCGATTTTGCTCGGTCTCCGGCCTTTCTTGACCTGTGCGGGCTGCTCACCTTGCGCCCGCGCGCGATGTTGGTTTGGTTCTTCGTGCGGAGCGAACAGCGGTTCAAGCGTGGCAAGATTGACGATGGGTTCGCTCAAGCCTTCACCTCCACTGTGATGCTTGTGTCGCAGCCGAAAACGTCCACGACCTTGACGCAGGCCGTATATTTACCGGGCTTCGGATACTTGTCAAAACCCGCATCGCTGACGGTTTTCAATGAGCGATCCTTGCGCGTGCGATAATCCTGCCAGTGATGTTCAAACGGTTTGCCGTCGTGCCAGTTAAAATCCACCGCCCAAAAATCTATGAAATCAAATCCGCTTTTGACCGCACGCTCCTTCAGCGCCTCAAGTTCCTTACTCGGCACTTCAGCCAATGACGGAAGAAATTTTGCCAGCTTGATGTCAACGTGCGTTGCGCCCTTGACCTTTCGATAAATCGGCTCGGCTTCCAGCACCGCCACTTCAAGGAACGGCGGCGGGCTGGTGCGGTTTTTCTCCATGATTTCGCGCGGGATGGGGATGAGCTTGATTTGCACGCCCCCGCTCGCCTCCAATTCGTGACAGACCAACCGCAAATCCATCTCGAATTCCCATGCCAGGCAATGAACTTCCTTTGCGCCCGCACCGTGCGCCGCTTTTGCTACTCCGCGCACCTCGTCACGCGTGAGAATACTGTCAATGCCGGACACATGGACGAATGCCCGGCCTTTACGACCGTGGAGATACGCGCCCGCATTGGACAAAACCTCCGCTTTGTAAAAACCGAGCACGACCTTGCGATGCTCGTCATCCGCGCCCTTGAGCCGCTCCTTCTGCCACCACTGACGCTCATAACGGCCAAGATTGTAAACGTCGAATGCGCGATACGATTTGCCCTCGTCGTGCAACGTTCGCTGCAACTCAATCAATCGTTTGCGGCTGGTGTGAATGGCAAACCGGCCCAAGTCCGCCATAATCCAGCGCCGCCCCAACCGCTCCGCAACCGTTCCCGTCGTGCCGCTACCGCAGAAAAAATCGGCCACGAGATCACCCTCGTCGGAAGAAGTCGTCAAAATACGTTCAAGCAATCCTTCTGGCTTTTGGGTATCATAACCAAGTTTCTCCTCCTCCTGTTCAATCCACTTTACATCCTCATCAATACATTCGTCGGAGTTATAAAGAACACCTTGCGAGTTTGGTTGATAGGCCCATAAATCTTGATAAGGAACGCCTTCGGTAAGATATTGCCGATACATCGGTTGACCGCCTTCTTTCTTCGGAATCACGAGCAACTCGGCAGTGAGCGCAGCATCGAGAATTTGCTGCGTGGTCATAGCAGAAACATCTCTGCCGAGAAGCTGAATTAACGAAGCCGGAATGGCCCAATGGCGTCCAGCTTTCGATGGATCAAAACCGTGCCACGGTTTTCCGCTGTCGCCTCTGCGCAAACCTGGGCCGGTGATATAATTTGGCTGGTAAATTCCGTTTTTATCTTTGTATTTGAACCGAGTTTCTATGTAGCCCTTTGAAAATGGTCTTTTGCCCGGATGAAATTTGTAGCTTTCAGACCGAGAGAAATAAAGAATGGCGTCGTGAATTGGGCCGTATTGCCCGGTGAGTTTGTTGTGAGAATTACTGCGCCTCCAAATAATTTCACTCCGGTAGTTGAATGACGAAAAAACATCGTCGAGCACCAGTTTTACATAGTGGCTGACATTTGGGCCGACATGAACGTAAATGCTCCCTTCATCGCGCAGCAATTCCTTCATCAACGAGAGCCGCTCAAACATCATGTGAAGGTAGGAGTCCGTGCCCTTGCCCCACATATCGCGGTAGGCGATCATTTCAAGCGTGGATTGGTCTTTGACCACCATTTCCTTCTCGTCGCCAATCGGGACATCCATTGTAAAATCCGCACCCACGTCGAATGGTGGGTCAATGTAAATAAGGTCAACCTTGCCTTTGAATTCGGCCAGCAGGCTGGCTATTACTAGCTTGTTGTCGCCCCAGATGAGCCGATTACGGAAATCGTCGCGGCGTTTTTTCTCCTTCTCGAATAATTCCAGATTGCCGATGGCGGCGGCGCGACTGCGCGGCTCATCAATCGTTTCAATCTTTTGCAGTGGCATCGCGCACCCGGCCACATCCACCGCCCGGCGGCTACCGTATTCATCATATTTCCCTTCCCAAACCAGTTCGGTCTTGAGTTGCGAAAGCGGATGTGGATTGTCCAATCCGTAGCGGACAGTCGCGGGTTTGTGTTTCTGATTTTGTGCCATTGCGCATAGGCGCAACTGCAACTACGGGAAACTTCCAAATAGAAGGGGCGCGAACTCAACGCGCCCTGCACCGAGGCACGACCAAGTGCCTGTTACACGAGACACGCCAAGCCGCGCCCGATTGGGCGCGTGCTCGGTCGGATCGTGTAACGGGCTAGAAAAATTTGGTCGTTTTCGGTGCAGCCCGTAGCCGTAGCTACGCTAAATGTGTTTTGTAAAAATTATTCGATAGTTTCTCTGTTTATTTCAGACACGATGAATCTTACGCGGAAATGATGCTTTAGGACAAGCCTGTGAATCCGTGCTGGCGATTGGCAGTGCCGGTCATACGCTTCGGTCTGGCGTTGGTGGCGGAAAGCGGCAGGCGGTCGGCGGAACGGCGTGAGTGAAGCCGCACGCCGGAGCGACGCTGCCAAGGACAGACGGAAGCGAACGCGACTGCCATTTCTCCAACGTTGTCCGCGACGAGCGCGCGCTGCACGGATGGGCAACGCGCGTTGGTCGCGGACGTTGAACCCCAAAGCTTTTGCATTTTAGGATTGGCAGGTTGCTTTGTAGTCGCTCTTTGGTCGCCGCGACGGGCGACACCTGCGCTGGCACGCTAAAGGTTTTTTGAATCAGCGATGTGCGGTCCACGTGGCCGGCGGAAGTCAAGATGTGATTGTGCTGGTGGTTCGGTGGGCACAGACGCGGGCGGTTGCGCTGCTGGCGACTTCGGACGGCGCGGCTTCTTCGCCCTGGCTGCATCCAGCACCTCGCGGCAGTAACGCGCGACGGTCTGGTGCGACACCTCGATGCTGGCATTCTCGTGTAACATCACGCGAATCGTTTCATACGAGGCTTTGCGTTCGCGCAGCGCAATGATGGATTCCTTTACTTCATTCAACGCGCGGTATTTTTCCGGCGCGGGCGGCGTGTAGTTTTTGACGGCTTCAGCGAAGCGAGCCTTCGCGTCGGCGGATACGATTGGTGCATTCATAATTTTTTGATTCAACAGTTTTTGATTTTTCTCTGGCGTTTTCGTTGTTACGTCTGCCCCTTGTGGATACAAGGAGAACAGCGTCCACTCTCAAACACATTTTATATGTA
>DASYYL010000071.1:0-3284 GCA_035933915.1 Verrucomicrobiia bacterium | reverse complement strand
TGGATTCGAGAAATTCATAATAAATACCATGCGCGCCTGACGATTTCTGTGTGGCCGAAGTTTTACGCGGGGACGACCAATTTTGAAATCATGCGGGCCAATCATTTTCTTTATGAAGAAAATCTGGCGCATGAAATCGTCGATTGGATGGGCTACCCCGACACGTTCTATGACGCATTTAATCCGGATGCGCGGAAATTGTTTTGGTCAGAGATTGACCACGCGTTGTTCAGCAAAGGCATTGACGGCTGGTGGCTGGACGCGAGTGAGCCGGACATGCTTCCGACGCCGACGCTAGACGGGCAGCGGGAATTTCTGCAGCCGACGGCGATGGGCACCGGCGCCGCCATGCTGAACGCATATCCGCTTGAAAACACCAGGGGGGTTTACGAGGGACAAAGAAAAGTGGCGCCGGACCAGCGTGTATTCATTTTGACGCGGTCGGCATTTGCGGGGATGCAGCGCTATCCGGCGGCGGTTTGGTCGGGAGATACAACTTCGACCTGGACAGCCATGCGAGCGCAAATCACAGCGGGCCTGGGGTATTGCATTTCGGGAATGCCTTATTGGAGCATGGACAGCGGCGGTTTTTCGACCCCTGCCCGATTTTCCAGCGGGAAGGATTTTGATGAATGGCGCGAGTTGAATGCGCGATGGTTTGAGTTTGCGACGTTTGTTCCGTTGTTGCGGGTGCATGGGGAATATCCGAATCGTGAAATGTGGGAATTTGGCGGGGACGGAAGTCCGACATTTGCGGCAGAAGCGAAATTTGACCGGTTGCGCTATCGGCTGCTGCCTTACATTTATTCGCTGGCCGGGAATGTGACCCAGGAGGGAGGCACAATGATGCGGGCGCTGGTGATGGATTTTCCGGGCGATACGAACGTTTTTAACATCGGTGACGAATATATGTTTGGCCCGGCGCTGCTCATTAATCCAGTGACGACATATCAGGCGCGAAGCCGCTCAGTCTATTTACCGCAAACGGCGGGCGGCTGGTATGACGCGTGGACGGGGAAATTCTTAGACGGCGGCCAGGCGATTCAGGCGGCGGCCCCTTTCGATGCCATTCCGATGTTTGTCCGGGCTGGTTCAATTGTTCCGTTCGGGCCGGAAATTCAATATGTCGGCGAAACACCGGCTGATCCTTTGACGTTTTTTATTTATGCCGGCGCGGACGGTGATTTCACCCTCTACGAAGACGATGGCGTGACTTACAAATATGAAAAGGGCGCATTTGCCACGATATCGCTGCGTTGGGACGATGCCCGCCATGTTCTCACTATTGGCAAGCGCAAGGGGTCTTTTGACGGAATGCTCAAAGAGCGAACGTTTAAATTTCTTCTGGTTTCAAAAAGCAAAGCCGTGGGCTTTTCACCCAATCCCTCTGCCGACGATATCGTCAAGTATCCAGCCAGGAAGCAATTACAGATCAATTTCAATTGATTAAAAGTGGAAAAAGAACGAACGTTTTTGAACATCAGACAAAATGAACAGAATAACCGGAAATAGCCGCGCACACGAACTGGCGCGCCTTTGCCCACTAATCCAAGTATCCAAAATCCAACAATCCAATATCCGTGCATGTCCCGAAAAATCGTGACACGCCGAAATCTGAGAAAGAGGATAAAATGAAGGCGTCCATGAATGTGACGGTTTCGATTATCGAAGACGACGTCCCGGCGCGCGAAATCCTCGCGAGCTGGATTCGCCGTTCGGATGGTTTTGACTGCGTGAGCGAGCACGACGACGCGGAGAGCGCGTTGGCCACGCTGCCTGAAAAGAAGCCGTCGGTGGCCTTGGTGGATATCAATTTGCCGGGGATGAACGGCATTGAATGCATTCGCCGGCTGAAAAGCGTCATGCCCGGGACGCAATTTGTGATTTTGACGGTTTACGAAGATGACAATCACATATTCAGGGCGCTGTCGGCGGGCGCGAGCGGATATTTGCTCAAACAGACGCCGCGGCAAATGTTGCTTGACGCATTAAAGGACGTGCACACGGGCGGCTCGCCCATGAGCAGCAGCATAGCGCGCAAGATCGTGCAATCCTTTCGTCATGATCCGACGCCGGATACGGCGAGTCTTTCGCAGCGCGAACAGGAGGTGCTTGAGCGGCTGGCGCGCGGATTCCTTTATAAGGAAATCGCCGATTCACTTGGCTTGAGCGTTCAAACGGTGAACACGTATATCCGGCGAATTTACGAAAAGCTACACGTGCGTTCACGTTCACAGGCGCTTGCCGTATACGCCGGGCTGCCGTTGCGGATTGAAGATGGAAGATAGGAGCCCCGCCTTCGCTCAGAAGCATTTTTTTAGAAAATCTCACTTGCGGTTATACTGACTGTGAGTGAATATAAGGCGTCTATGACAAGGAGATTATTCAGTACATTGTTGGCGTGCGCGGTTGCGCTCGCCTTAACCGGCTGCAAGACATTCAGCCATTCATCATCATCGTCGACATCATCAACAACATCATCCCCGGAGTATAAATGCGTCACCTGCGCCGGCGATGCTCCAGATGTCGAAAATGAAATCAATACCATGGCAAATCAGGGGTGGCATTTCGTTTCCATGTCTGCCGGCGGCGGAGACACGACGCACTACCCGGTCGCCATTTTGGTCTTTAAGAAAAAATAGCGGCTTTATCCGCGGGTGGCAGCGCCACCTGCCACAAGTCAGAGCGCACTCAACTCGCCGGACGAGACGGCCCGAGGAGTTTGGTGGCGACGAAACATAAAGCCCACACAGACGTGTGGGCTAGCTGGTCCTCTGCCGTTGTCCGCCTTCGAGGACCGAACGCGACCGGGCAGACAACAAGAACCGGTCGCCGCTGGTTAAATATACTCCAGTTTCCTGAAGCGGGCAGTCGATTTGTATTATTCGAATGGGTGCACATTTTTATTTATGGACGGCCTTGCTGAGTATTGGCAATGGAAGGGGCACAGGATGATTACAGCGGGCAAACAAGGCGAAAACGGATGTGACAAAGGCTAATAATCGTGTGGGAATCGGTGGAAAAGGAAATGGAAGCAGTTTGACAAGTTTCAACACCGCAAACTTCCCCGCACCAACAAAGAGTATCAGGTATCAGTATCAGACCAGATTAAAACAGGCGCTTAAATACAGGACGAAATTGAATGGAACGGGGCTGTAAATTAATTCGTGTAAATGGTCAAACGAAAGGACAATGAAGCTATGGCCATTACCGATGCAGTATTGAACGAACTCCTCAAAGACTACCAGAAGCCCGAAGATTTATTGGGCAAGAACGGGCTGCTC
>DASYYL010000067.1:0-4017 GCA_035933915.1 Verrucomicrobiia bacterium | reverse complement strand
ACGGATGCGATGCTCGGGCTGGTGCAAAGAAGCGGCAGCGACGCGCAAGCGAACATGGCCGGCACCAGCGAGATCCGCAGAGTCCTCCAATCACCGCGATGAATCTTTTTCTGGCCGACAAACGCTACTACGACGGCTCCCACGCCGCCTGAAAAAACGTGTTGAACCACAAAGAACACAAAGGTCTCAAAGGTGAGGCGTCGGGTGGGGCGAGAGTCCTCGCGAGCCTCAGGTAGGGTCGGCGCGCCGCGCCGACCGGTCATCGCAGCGCGATGACCCTACCTTTTGCGTCCTCCGCGTAATCCGCGGTTGTCCGTTGGTTCAGCGTTGAATGTTGAATGTTTATGTGCCTTTTGTGCCTCTTTGCGGCAAAACATCTGTGTTCATCTGTGTCCATCCGCGGTTGAAATTCCCTTGATCTGGATCGGCTTTGTGAGCAACCCGCCCCGATTTTAGTCGGGGTTGCATCTGGGCGTGCTGTTGGAAATGACTTGATCTGATCGGCTTATGTGATCAATTGATCTGGGCGTGTCGAAAAAGTCCAAAACGCCAGTCGCCAGAAATCAGAAGTCGGAACCCAGGAGCCGGAAAGGCAAACCCTTCTACAAATCCCCGCCACCGAAACCTGCCGAGGGTGTGACAAGTGACGCGTGGCAAGTGACAGGAAAAGGCAGGAAGGTGGGGCGAGCGTCCTCGCGAGCCGAATTCCGTCATCCGCACTTCATTGCTCCTGCGCACTTTGAGCTTCGGGAAGATGGCTCGATTGTAATAAAACCACCGATTCGCCAAGGGGCTGACGTCAATTCTCCCTCTCCTGGGGGAGAGGGCCGGGGTGAGGGCGGACCATCCCTTCCTAGACTAATTTATCAGAGCGATTCCCCCTTCATCCGCCTTTACCACGGCAACAGCCTGGAACTGCTCGATGCGATTTATGCCAGGTACGGCGATGAGGGCCGGTTCGACGCCATCTTCGCCGACCCGCCGTATTTCCTGTCCAACGGCGGTATCACCTGTCACGCCGGTAAAATGGTCAAGGTGGACAAGGGCGACTGGGACGTCTCACGCGGACCGGAACTGAACCACGAATTCAACACCGAATGGCTGCGGCGCTGTCAGCGCGTGCTCAAACCCAACGGCACCATCTGGGTGACCGGCACGCATCACGTCATCTTCAGCATCGGCTACGCCCTGCAACAGCTCGGGTTCAAGATTCTGAACGACATCGCCTGGGAAAAGCCGAACCCGCCCCCGAACCTGAGCTGCCGTTACTTCACGCACTCCACGGAAACGGTGTTGTGGGCCGCGAAAAGCGAGAAAAGCAAACACGTCTTCAATTATCAGGAAATGCGGGCAGTCACTGGCAAACAAATGAAGACTGTTTGGACAATGACCGCGCCAAGCAACGGCGAAAAAACGTTTGGAAAACATCCGACCCAAAAGCCGGTGGCTTTGGTCGAGCGCTGCGTGTTGGCTTCCACCAACGAGGGCGATTTGGTCCTCGACCCGTTTCTGGGTGGAGGCACGACAGCCGTCGCCTGCGTCCGGCTCAACCGTGTCTGCGTTGGAATCGATTTGGATTTGACCTACATTACTACTGCGGCAAAACGCGTTGACCGTGAGATTATTGAAATCTGGCTCCGTCACTTCCGTGTTCGCGTGGAAATCAGTGTTTTTGGTGGGGCGAGTGTCCTCACGAGCCTTTTTCCCAGAACCGAGACGCTAGATACCAGGCCCCAAAATGATCTTGCGATCTTCCCGGATTCGATCAATGGATCACGCCGCATGGCTGACGTGCCCGAAATTCAGACTGAACGCATCTTTCACGAATGCAAGTTCGTGTTCCTGAGTTGCGCTCAGGTCGAGCGCGGCGCGGTGGTGCACACGACCGTAGACGTGAGCTTGCAAGAAGCGTGGGCCAAAACGCCGACAGGCAAGAAACGCGAAACCACCCACATCGTCCGCTGTGAGACGGAAATTTTTCGGATTAAGGATTGACTTTTTATTTTTCTCATATTAATCTGGGTTCCAGTAATGCGGAATATCCGTGTACTAGCTTTCAGTGTGTTGACCGAAACCTGATAGCTTACAAATAGGTCGTTAGACTAAAAACATGAATACTACCAATAAGGCGGGGTCACGTTCTGTGACCATTTCCATCAAAGTTCAACCCGAAGACATTAAGTCTTTTCGCGACCCAAACCAGCTAGGACGCAGACGTTTCGTTTTGCAGGTTCCAGTCGAAGAAATTGCGAAAGCCAGCATCGAGTTTGGACCCAACCCACGAAACCAGGACATGGGAACACGTGTAGTTGAAGCAATTCAAGATACGCTTCTGTCTCGGCCCGCTTGGTTTCAATACGCCAACAAGGGTATTTTAATTAACGCCCAAGAGGCTGAATATGACAACAAGACTGGCGAACTTCGGCTTGACCTTGAAAGAGACTTGAAGAGTCCTTGGGGCGATAGCCTAGGCGGCAACATGGACGGTGGGCATACGCAAGCAGTCATCATTGATAAAATTAAAAATGAACTTTGGCAAAACTTTGAAGACCCGAAGGAAAAACAATGGGTCAATGTCGAAGTTTTAACCGGAGTACAGTTTGAAGATTTGAGCTTCATTGCTGGCGCGCGTAATACCAGCGTCCAAGTTAAAGACCTGAGTCTTGCGGTTCTGAATGACGAGTTGGATTGGTTAATCGCAGAATTTGAAAAAGATGGCAGCAATCAAAGAATTGCTTGGCGACAATTTGCTCCTGACCGCGATGTTACTGGCGAGGAAGTTCTGGCATACCTGTCATTGCTAAACCCAGAAGTCACAGACAAAACACGCTGTTACGTTGGAGCGGGCAGTTTGATAAAGGGGCTTCGTTCAGGGGGAAGTCAGCCTACACCAATGATGCAAGGACTGAAAAGTGCTGTCCAAGGCAAAGCCGTTAAATGGTTGCGCCTCGTGGATTATCTTCACACTTCAATGGAGGAGTGGTGGAAGCAAAACAAAAGTGACCAGGGTGAAAATAGTCGGTTTGGTGGGTTGTGCGGAGTGCAACTCTCCAACAAAAAGAAACCTCATCCCTTAGTATTCTTGCGCAGGACACAAAATTATCGTGTCGCCAAATCTTGGCTCATGCCAATTGCATACGGGTTTACAATCGCATTCCAACAAGAGCAGGACGAAAATGTTCTTTTTGAACTTGCAGATTCGGTTGGCCCAAAATTGATTGAAAACATCTACGACATCACAATCAGCGAAAAGAAAAACCTGAATGCTGTAGGTAAAAACAAATCAGCTTGGACTTCTAGCATGGCTCTTGTTGATGCGGCTTATATGCGACTGAAATACGAGCCGAATGCCAAGCAAAAGCGCGCTTAAAAATGTCACAACACAGAGGCGCAGCTTCCAGTTGCGCCTCTTTTTTGTTTGCGTTGAATTCGCCTGGACATCGTGATCAAATCCGTACGTGAACCTTTCCATGACAGGAGCGCTGGCTGCGGCTTACCGCAGCGGTGCGCAACGGGCGCGGGTCGTGACCGAAGCTTGGGGTGAGAAAAACCTTTTCTGTCCCAATTGTTCATCGCCCAAATTGACCTGGCTGGAACCGGGACATCCGGCCAGTGATTATTCCTGTCCGGCTTGTGGTTTCTGGTATCAACTCAAAAGCCAGCGCGCGCCCATTCGCAGTTCCATCAACGACGGCGCCTACCGGGCCATGATGGATGCCATCCACAACGATGCACTCCCGAGCATGTATTTCATGCAATATGACCTCGCCACGTGGCGGGTGAGAAATCTTTTGCTGGTGCCGCATTTTGCCTTTCCGCCCTCCGCCATCATCAAACGCAAGCCACTGGCCGCTACCGCTCGCCGCCATGGCTGGGTCGGATGTAATTTCGATTTACTCCGCATTCCCTCGGAGGCGCGGATTCCGGTCGTCATCACCCGTAGCAGCGGAGGTAGCAGCGAACGTGAGTTCGCTCATTTGTCCCCGGGCAGTCAGAGCCGACTTACGTCGGCTGCTA
>DASYYL010000246.1:0-2255 GCA_035933915.1 Verrucomicrobiia bacterium | reverse complement strand
CGGCATCCGGACTGCCCGCAGGCGCATTGGTGGATTGTTGGAGCGTCCGGTCCGGTGGCCGCGCCGGCGGATGGTTGGCCGCCATTTGGACGGACGCCACCAGCATCGCTGTCGGCGCGGTCATGATGAATACAGGATGGATTTTCATGCTTTATCCGGGTTATGTAAGCGTGCAGTCCACTACTGCCAGCGAACTCTTGCTCTCGACATAATTAACATCCCTGATTCCGAGATAGTCATTGAGTTTGCCCGCGTCCACCTTCATTGGGCCGGGCTTCGGCCCCTTGCCCGGTTCCGGCTGGGGGAATGCGGTCGACATCGCGGTGTGAAATGTCACGCGGCCTTCCACTTTCTTTAGTGTCTGATGGATGTGCCCGTTGAGAACAGTAACCGAACCAAACCGTTTCAGGCAGGTCAGCGCCTCTGCGCCGTCATCCGTCCCCCAACCCCATTGGGGATAGACCATCCAGAGCGGAATGTGCGCAAACACGACAATGGGAGTCTCACTCGAGCGGTCCTTCAAATCATCTTGCAACCAGGTCAACTGGTCCTGGCCGAGCGCGCCCAGGCCATTTTGCCGCATGTCCACCACATTCACCAAACCGATGAAGTGAACGCCGTTATGGTCGAAGCTATACCAGCCCTCTCCTTTCGTATTTTTTCCAAAGCGGTCCCGATAATATTTGCCGTTGTCCCCGGTCACATCGTGTTCACCGGGCACGTAAAACACGTGTTGAGTTTTTAGGGTTTTCATCAATTGATCAACCGTGTCGAATTCCTCCGGATCAGCCAGATGAGTGAGATCTCCTGTGTGCAGGACAAAGGCGGGCGCTTCCGGCAACGCGTTGATGCGCGCAATCGCCTCCTTGAGCGTGCCAGCCACGTCCTTGTTGATCACTTCTTTCTTGAAGCCGATATGCGAGTCGCTGATTTGGACAAAATTGAAACTGCTCTTTTGTTTCATTCCCTCTGTGTTCTGTGCCCGGGCCTGTCGCGGTAGCAGCGTCGAACCGAGCACCCCGCCGGCGACGCTCCAAAGCATTCCCGTCCCGGCCCAGGCCATGCACGTTAAAAAGCCCCGGCGGTCTATGCCGTCGTTTTCGGTTTTCTGGTTGATGTCAACAGCGTCTGCCGTCAAACGAGCTCTCTGAATCGTTCTGGTATTTTGCTTTGGTTTATCATTTTGCATAAGGCTTTAATTGGTTCAAATTCTCCAGACCATAAGGCTGGGAAATTTATTCCCGGAGAATTCAAAATCTTTCGGGAATAAAATCCCGCGAAGAATGGTCTTGCTCAATGACGGCGCGAACTAAAAATGGTTCTGTGGACGAACGCGAAAGATTGAACTTATTTGAACAAACGGTCCTGCCACATCTGGACGCGGCCTATAATCTCTCTCGCTGGCTCACCAGCAATGACCAGGACGCTCAGGATGTCACGCAGGAAGCCGCCTTGCGCGCTTTCAAGTTCTTCGGAGGTTTTCGCGGTGAAAATCCACGCGCCTGGCTGCTCACGATTGTCCGCAATACGTTTTACAACTGGCTGCCTAAAAACCGGCCGCGCGAAATCGCCGGTGATTTGGATGCCGAAGCCCTCGCGGTTGAGGACGTTTCGGCGAACCCCGAATATATCAATCTGCGGGTTCCGGATGCGGAAACGGTCCGGCGCGCAATTGAAACATTGCCCGTTGAGTTTCGGGAAATGATTGTGTTACGCGAAATGGAAGGACTCAATTATAAAGAAATTGCGGAACTCTCAGATGTGCCCATCGGCACCGTGATGTCGCGTCTCGCCCGGGCGCGCAAGCAACTCCGAAAATGTTTCGCCGGCGAATTTCAACCCGGAGGTCAAAGATGAATTGTCAGCAAGCTATGCCCCTGATTGAGCCTTACGCCGACGGCGAATTGGACGCCCCGGCAATTTGGGAATTGGAAAAGCATATCCGCGATTGTCCCGCCTGCGCGCTCGCATGGCGCAACACCCGGGCGTTAAATAAGGCGTTGAAACAGGACGCGCTGTTCTTTGCCGCGCCAAAAAATCTGCGCCGAATGGTGGAGGCCGAACTGTATTCGCAATTTGGGACAAAGTCCCGGTGGACTGTTTGGAATTGGAACTGGTTGACTACAGCGACCGCCGGCGTTGCCGCCGTTTGCCTGGCATTGCTTTTGACAACCACGCTGACCCGTCCTTCGGCGCAGCAACGGTTGGCCCGGGAAATTGTCTCCAGCCATATCCGGTCGTTGATGGCCGGCCAT
>DASYYL010000185.1:0-3830 GCA_035933915.1 Verrucomicrobiia bacterium | reverse complement strand
CTATCCGCCTGCGAGTAGGAAAAAATAAGTCCCGCCAGGATCATTACCATGAGCCCTAAAGCGATAAGCGTTTCCACAAGAGTAAAGGCATTGGCGGACCTGAAACCTGCGGTTTTGACCTTAGTTTTCATCGGATCTGATTTTTATCGGCTAACTCAGCAATCCTTATGCCCAAGGCGGTCCGCAATGCCCGTATTCGTCCGCAATCTGACGCCGGCTCAGATACGGAAAATCTCGAACACCCCTTCGCCAAATAAAAACCGGGCCGCGCTCTCAGTTGGCCGTCCAGGTGCTGCGCGCGGTCGTCTTCATTGCAGGCGTAAATGGCGGCAGACCGGCTTGAGTGGTGAAATTCGTGTCGAACGTCCATTGACGGTCTGGCGCGTTGTAATAATTGCCGGTATCCTGCCAGCGGTTGGTTGCATATTGGCTTGGAAACATCACCACGATGGAACCGTTGTAGTAGAGCTTATTCCCGCTGCCCCAGTTCTCCAACAACCGGAGAAAATTCTCAACGCCGCCGCTATATTGGGTGCTGTTGACAGTTCCAACCGACGAACTCGATGGAACAATCCCCTCTAAACACGCTGCATTAACCGTATCGGGCGCAGTGGGGCTGGGATTTTTGCTGGTTGTGGAGTCACTCCATCCGCTTGAAAGAACGGTGATCGCATCCGCCAGAAAGGACGCCGGCCACGAGTCCGCCACATCGCCCAGGATTGCGGCGTCGGAAGCGCCGCCCTCCGTCGTGTTGAAATCGCCCAGGACATAAAGCGGCATCGGCGTCGCAATGCTTAAGCCAAAACTGTCAGGAAGCTGGCTACCATTGACAACCCGCACTGCGGGAAGGTTCGTAACCGTCAAAGGAACGCTGTTGTAAATGTAAATTTTGCCAATGGGATGGCTGTTGTGGCTGCTGCTGTTGCAAAGCGAGTTGAAAATTCCACCCCCGTTGACGCCCATATTGGTCTGCCAGATGTTAAATTTCGAAACATCAAATTGAACCGCCCAGACGGATTTTCCTTTGCCGCCGTATCCACTTCCCCCATTCCACCCCTCACGCCAATCGTAAAAGAGGACGTTGGTCAAAAATGAATAGCCGGCGTACCAAACCGCAAAATTGTTTGTTCCCACGGTCCAGGTCGACGCCGGCACATGATTCGTGGCACCGGAAACCAGCACGTGTTTCGACACGTTCGATACAATGTAAAAATCATTCGTCATCCATATAATCGAAGAGGCAATATTGTTTGGATTGTTATTGTACGCGGTCGCCTGGTAATACGGGTCCTGGTAATAAACGAAAAAATTTGTTCCAATCGGATTGGTCGAGCTCATCCCGCTGGCCGCATTTGATATAATCAAATCGGCATAATTCGCCAGATACGTTTCACCGGCGGTGGTATAAGCCGCAGCGGTGCCCAGCCCGTAGCCCGACGGCGGCCATTGGAGAATGGCCTCCACGGCGCTTGGATTATCATTCGTGCCGGCGATCGGCATCGTCACGTGGTTTGCGCCCGACACGGGCTGGCCTCTAATTGTGTAGGTCGAATTGCCGCCGCCCGTATAAGAAACAAACGGATCGTTTTTGCCGTTGACCACCTGTTGCACCGCCCAGACGGTCGAATTAAAAGTCAGGGAGGTTGAACCGCTCCAAAGTCCCGCGTTCGAAAATACCGGGCCATTTATGTTCATCGTATTGCCCGGATCAATTTCCAGGTTCATGTTATAAAAAATCAAATACTGAAAGATCGGAACCTGGGAGATGTTAAATACCTGGCTGACTGTGGCCGGAACGTTGTAACGCTGTCCCTGGGGCGTAGCCGTGGCCGTGACCGTCACAGGCGTGATGTACGCCTTTAGCCCGACGTACGGCGCTGGAAGCGCCTGCCAGGTCCCGCTTTTCTGTCCGATAGTAACCGAAATCTGGTTCGTAACACCATTGGTGTCGCTGAAAACGTATCGCACGGGCCAATCGGTCATATTGGTCGGGATGAACGTGGCATAATTCGCGCCGTTGGTGCCTAATGTCCCCGCCAGCCATTCGTCCTCCATTTTGCCCAGCACTTTTTCAGTAGCTCCTTCGGCTGCGTATTGACTCGATAAAAATTGATTGTTTCGCGACGTTATTGTGGAATTGGAAACGATCCATCTCATTGTCGTGGCCAGCACAATTAAGATCACCACCAATGCCGCCAGTGTGACTATCAAGATATACGCGTCCTTCTGCTTTTGCGCCTGATTTGAAGGGATTTTCATAACTCACTCCGTTTGGGTCTGTTAGCTGATTAATTAATTGCCCGCCGCGTCGCCCTGGTCCGCAGTTGATAATAATTGTAGTGATTGTAATTTGTGCCGCCGATGCGCGCGATCGGATATTCCCACTCCGATAATTGCATCGTGATGCCGATGACCCGGTTGTTCAGGTTGTTCGTCAAAAGATTCCCGTATCCGTCCTCCGCGTCGAAGACGAGCTGGTTCGTAACGTAGTCGCACAAATCATTGGTCGTGCCCAGGGCACTGTTGTAAAGCATAAGCCGGTTCGTCGAGGTTCTCGTGTCCAAATAGCAAATCAAATAATCAGTCGTGTTCGTGCCCGGATAGATTTGTACGGCGTTTCCCTGCTGGTTTCCATTGGTGATGTCAACGTACGACGTCCAATCAGATGAACAATTCCCGACGTAAATCGTATTGGCCTCCTGAATCTGGGTGCGCAGGCTGGTAATTACGTCTCGCGCCTGGGCTGTCGCCACCAGCTTCGTGGCGGCGATCGTATACACACGCATCCCGTAAATCTGGGACGAAACCATCCACGTCGCCAGCAAAGCAAATATCCCCGCGACTAAGATCGCCTCCACCAGCGTAAATCCCGCCGCGGCAGGGACGCCGCACTTCGCAAGAGGCGCTGCGACGGGTGTCCCCGCTCGTCCAACGGGCGGAATGGTTGCCATATGCGGGCCCGCGGAAATATCCGCCGGGCGAAATCTATTGGCCGTTTTCATTCTCATTTCATTCGTCCGGAGCCCTCAATGTTATATCAATGTTTGTGTACGTTTTTCCGGTAAGCGGAAATTTCCAGACCACGACCGATTTCAATTCCCAAAGCGGCGGGCTGGCCTCGTTGGTAAACTCGTATGTGTAATTTGTGCAGTAAAGGAAGGCTCCCGACTGCGGTACGTCCAGAAAATCCGTTAACGGCGCCATAATCTGCGCCGTCGACGAGTTTGTCGCCGGCAACGCGATGCCATTCGTCACCGCTTCGTCGTCCCACTGGAAAGACCGCAATCTCTCAAGCCCCTGCGCTGCGTACGATTGCGCCGCCAGCGACATCTCACTGAATTCGGCAATGCGGTTCGCCTCCGCGTACGAATAAAAGACACCCGTCAACACCATCACCATGAGCGCAAAGGCAATCAGGACTTCCACCAATGTGAAAGCCGCGTAATCCCGGGAACCTGCGCTTCTGACCCAAGTTTTCATTATATATCAGTATACCCGTAAAGTGAGCAAGTCTTATGCCCGATGAAAAATACGCAAGTCGCTCACCCGCAAAATCTTATGGATTAGAAATTTCTGTGCGGCGGGCGCCTTTTTGGAAGCCGGCCGCACACCGTACCATCCTATTCCATCCTGTATAACGGAAAATAAATTTCCCCGTTCGCCGTCAGGCCCGAGAATTGAAAATGCGCCCTCAGTTGGCCAGCCACGTGCCGCGGGCGGTCGTCTTCATCTTGGGCGTGAAGGGTGGAAGGCCGGCTAGTGTAGTGTTACAATAATAACTATACAATTGGCTGGGGTATGGTATCCTCGCAGGCATGTGGCGACCAACC